>DAOVAM010000093.1 GCA_030671065.1 Candidatus Aminicenantota bacterium | reverse complement strand
GCAAAAAAAGGGGCAGGTGTTTGTGCTCAGTAATTAGGTAACTCTTTTGGTAAAGGTATTGAAGGTAAAAAGTGTCATTGCGAGCGTAGCGTGGCAATCTCATAAAAAGAAATGCATTTTCCACTATGAGATTGCCACGCTTCGCTCGCAATGACAAACATTAAAAAAAGGGGCCTGGCCCCTTTTTTACTCTCTTTTACTTCAAAAACCAGCACTTTAACCGAAATTAATATTTACGCTTGTATAATAAGTCGTTATAATTGATAACCAAGGAAAACGTATGAAAATCAGAAGAGTAAGCTTTACTGAGGCGAAAGAGAATTTCAGTTATCTTATTGAAAGCGCTCATAAAAAGAAAGAAGAAATCATTGTGACAAAAAGAGGCAAGCCTGCTGCCGTAATTATCTCTTATGAAGAGTACAAACGTTCTAGACGGGTTAAGGGCTACAGAAAGATTATGGAAGCCAGAGAGGCATTCTTAAAAGCAGGCGTCTCAGCAGACATAGTCTATAGGGAATCCAAAAAACAACTATAGAAAAGACCTTTATAGCAAAAAAGGGGCCTGGCCCCTTTTTTATTGGCTTAGATATTCATCAACAGCGAGGGCGGCGGCTACGCCTGTTCCCACAGCTGTGGCCATTTGCTCAGGGCAGGCATCGGTCACATCACCGGCCGCAAAAATCCCGGGTTGAGAAGTCTCCATGTTCTGTTTAACCTTGATCTCTCCCCATTCATTTATGTCCAGAAGCCCTTTTACGAATTCAGTGTTCGGGTCCATGCCGATCGAGATGAACAGACCGTCGATCTTCAGTGTGGATGCCGAGTTATCTTTGACATTCTTGAGAGTAATGGACTCAACCCTCTCCCCGCCTACAATCTCTTCGACAACAGAATCCCACACGACTTCTATCTTGTCGTTCGCAAAAATCCTTTCCTGGAGTATTTTTACAGCACGCAGCTCGTCGCGGCGATGGATAAGCTTCAACGAGTGGCAGAATTTGGTCAGGAAGAGTGCTTCCGTAAGGGCATTGTCGCCTCCTCCGACAACCGCGATATCCTTATCCTTGAAGAACGCACCATCGCAGGTTGCGCAGTAAGACACTCCTCGACCAGTTAATTTCCCTTCGCCAGAAAGACCCAGTTTGCGGTAATTCGAGCCAGTCGCCACAATTACCACTCGTGCGGGATACTCGCCCTTGTTTCCCACGACATGCCAGAGGTCGCCCTCCTTTTTGATCTCCTTCACCTCATCTGTCTCGATCTTCGCCCCGAACTTCTCTGCGTGTTTGCGGAACTTGTCCATTAACTCAAAAGGGACCACCCCCTCAGGAAATCCGGGGTAATTCTCGACAAAATCGGTCGTGAGAATCTGCCCCCCGGGCATGCCTTTTTCAAGGATAAGGGTGTTCAGTCTGGAACGGCCCGTGTAAACAGCCGCCGAAAGGCCTGCCGGGCCAGCTCCTACTATGACGACGTCGTAGGGTTCCATCACAGGTGTTTTGTTATGGCTTCTTCTATCTTTTTCTCTGGAAGAGCGCCGACTATCGTCTCTTTCAATTCTCCTCCTTTGAACAGGAGAAGCGTGGGGATACTCATGACACTGTAGTTCGCAGGAGTTTTCGGATTCTCATCGACATTGAGCATGACGACTTTCATTTTCTCCTTGTAAGCTTGTGCAAGGTTTCCCACACAGGGCTCGATCATCTTACAGGGCGCACACCAAACAGCCCAAAAATCCACGAGCACAGGCAGGTCGTTCTTGAGAACTTCCTCTTCAAAATTATCATCTGAAACATTCTCGATTCCTTCGGCCAAATTAACCTCCTCTTTTTATTTCCAAAGCATTATGGTAGAGCTTTGCGTATTTCTTTGCCGCTGATTCCCAGGAGAAGTTTTTCCTGAAACCTGCCTGCATGATTTTCTGCCAGATTTCCGGCTCTTCATACATGCTCAAGGCTTTCTTTAGAGTTTTGAGCAGAGCCCGGGAAGAATACTCTCTGAAGACAAAGCCGTTCCCTTTCAGGGTTTTGCGGCTGAACGGTTTTACGGTCTCACCCAAGCCTCCGGTTGCCCTCACGACTGGGACTGTTCCGTATTTGAAGCTGTACAACTGGTTCAAGCCACACGGCTCATACAGGGAGGGGATAAGGGACATGTCTGTTCCGGCAGCCATTTTATGCGCCAAAATAGAGCTCAGATTAAACTTGACAGCCATTTTTTTGGGATACTTCTTCTGGATCGTCCGAAGCTGTTTTTCATATTTTTCATCGCCTTTTCCGAGGATAACCAGGCCCACCTTCATCTTCATCAACTCATCCATGGCCTCTATAAGTAAATCCAGGCCTTTTTGCGTACTCAAGTAGGAGACCAATCCTATTAAAGGAGTCTTTGACGACAGTGAAAGCCCAAATTCCTTGATCAGGTCAAGCTTGCATTTTGTCTTTCCCTTCAGGTTGGAAGCGGAGTATCTGGCCGCGATGTGGGGATCTATCTCAGGATTCCAGATATCATAATCGACGCCGTTGCGGATGCTGAAGAAGACATCTTTGCGGTTCCTCAGCATCTTCTCCAGGCCCTGGCCGTACTTCTCCTGCTGGACTTCTCTTTTGTATGCAGAGCTGACTGTGTTGAGGACATCCGAGAACATCACACCGGCTTTGAGAAAGTTGAATTTTCCGTTGAAGGCCAACTGTTTAGGATTAAAATAATTCCAGTTCAAGCCTGTTAATGTCAGCGTTTCTGGGGGGAATGCTCCCTGGTAGGCGATATTATGAAGGGTAAACACGGTGGCTGTATTTTTAAACAATCCTTTATGTGAGTAATTGGTTTTCAAGAAGACGGGGATGAGAGCCGTGGGCCAGCTGTTGCAGTGGATGATGTCGACTGGCGTTTTCGTCTTGAGCAGGAACTCGAGCACAGCGCGGTTGAAGAAAATGAACCTCTCATCGTTATCCAAGTACTCTTCATTGCCCGTTCCGTAGACGTCCTCTCTCCAGAAATATTTGGGACTATCGATAAAGTAAATGCTGCATTTGCCCAATTCGCTCCTGTAGACATTCGCTTTGACTTTTTCTCCTCCCACAGGGACCTGAAGCCCCCGCATGACCCGTTCCATCGGGAAGGATTCGATCTCTTGCCTTCTGTACTTGGGTATAAAGATGGAAACCTCCAAACCCAGATTCGAGAGGTACTTTGGGAGAGATGACGCGACGTCTGCGGATTCCCCTGATTTGGCAAAAGGGTAGACTTCAGCTGAGATGTAAGTTACTCGAAGTTTTTGGTTCATAGGAAGAATTTATATTAATGTGGGGGTGAAAAAATGTCAACTTAGAGCATTGGGATCAGATCCCATTTCTTTAGTGTTCGCCCCAGCCGAGCTTCTCCTGGACAAGGTCGAAGTAATTTCTCTTGGGAGAGGAAATGAGATTGAGCTCGAAATCGCAGCGCTCGATCTCGACCATATCATCTTTTTCCATCGAGGCCCCGCGTTGACCATCGAGAGTGAGGAAGACCTCTTCACCCGAAGTGAGAAGCTGGATCTTGATCCTGGAATCTGAGGAGACGACCATGGGTCTAAAAGAAAGAGTATGGGGACAAATCGGAGAAATGATGATGGCCGGTATATACGGCTGGATGATGGGTCCTCCTGCAGAAAGAGAATAAGCTGTTGATCCGGTTGGCGTGGACATGATGAGACCATCTGACCTGAGAGTGGCGATTTCTTTCTCGTCTATCCATATCGTGTACTGAATCATCCGGGCTAATGCTCCTTTGTTGATGACGACATCATTCAGGCAGTAATAGGACTTGTTTTTGTGTCTGGCTTCGATCATTCGCCTGGAGCTGATAATTTTCTTTTCTCCACCTAAAAAACTATCTAGGGTCAAGTACACTTCATCCACTGGCACTTCTGTTAAAAAGCCGAGGCTTCCCAGGTTGACACCCAATACAGGAACGTTCTTCTGGGCGGCCAGATGTGCGATACTCAGAAGTGTTCCATCCCCTCCCAATACAACTATCAAATCCACTTTTGAGGGAAGTTTTTCTCGAGGTATTCCTTTGCCTTTCTTGAGTTTCTGTGAAGCCTCATCTTCCAAAAGGCACTCCATCTTTTTCTTCTCCAGGTACTTGATGAGCTCGGCCAATATCTTTTCGACATCCGGAGCATGCGGTTTAATGACAAATCCTACGCGTTCAATTTTTTTCATTCCACACCGCCTCCTTGATTAAACTTTGAATCTCTTTCTGGCTTAAAGGCTTTTCGGTCAGAGACCAATAGATGAAAAACTCGCGGTTCCCTTTTTGACCCCGGATAGGAGATTGGATCACACCTCTCGTCACGAATCCCATCTTGTGAGCTTCTGCAATGGTTCCGGTCAGGACCTCTTCATGGATGGCTGCATCCCTGACAATCCCTTTCTTCCCCACCTGTTCTTTTGCTGCCTCGAACTGAGGTTTGATGAGAGAAAGAAGCTGTCCATTGTCCAGGAATTCCTTCACTGCCGGAAGGACTTTAAGCACAGATATAAAGGATAGATCTGTAGTGACAATATCCGGAGTAGGAGCGAAATCGTCTTTGGTTAAATAGCGAGCGTTCTTCTCTATACAGACCACCCGCGAATCTTCTTTCAAGTGCCAATCTAATTGGCTGATGTCCACATCCACAGCATAAACCCTATTTGCTCCTTTCTGGAGGAGGCAATCTGTAAATCCTCCAGTGGATGATCCGAGATCGGCTGCCACTTTATCCTGAATGGGAATCTTAAACACTTCCAGGGCTTCCGCGAGCTTCAGGCCTCCGCGGCTGACATAGGGCATTTTTTCTTTAAGAGTGAGGTCCCGGTCTGAAGCGATCATCTGGCCCGGCTTCTCGATCCTCTGTTTTCCCGAAAAAACCAACCCGGCCATGATCAGAGCTTGAGCTTTCTGGCTGTTCTCTGCCAGCCCACGGCTTGCCAGAACTTTGTCTGCTCTCTCTTTTTTCATTAGAGCAACTCTATGAATTCATAACAAATATGTTTTTCTCTATGAGATTGCCACGCTTCGCTCGCAATGACACCTTTTACCCAGTCCATTTATCTTATGAGATTGCCACGTCGCTACGCTCCTCGCAATGACAAAAACATGACATTACGATGCTTTTCTCGCAATGACAAAAAGGGGCCTGGCCCCTTTTTTTATAATGTTAAGACGCGACCCCATAGAATTCTTTTATCTGGAGGAAGAGGCCTTTTTCATCCAGGAGGTATTTCTTTTTGATCAAGTCAGTCTTTCCCAGTGGGTAAATTTCCAGTGGAATCCCGATACTCTTGAATCGAACAGAATATTTCTTCTGCCTGTCCAGGAGCTCCCGGACTGCGCTTCCAAACCCGCCTGCTGTCACGCCTTCTTCCACGGTGATGATTGTTCTCCCCTTTCTGGCAAAACGAAGAATCATTTCCTCATCCAGGGGTTTGGCAAACCTGGCATTCACCACAGCCAGGCTTATTCCTTCTTTTTCGAGCTTCTTGGCCGCTTTCAGCGCAGGGTTGACCATGCTTCCGAACGCAAGAAACAAGTCCTTCCCCTCTTTAAGAAGCTCGCTCTTGCCGAGAGGAATCTCCTCGATCTTTTCATCCAGAGCCACACCCAACCCTTTTCCTTTGGGGAACCGGACAGCTGTTGGATGAGAATACGAGAGAGCAGATTTGATCATGTGCTGTAACTCATTCTCATCCTTGGGTGCCATGACGATCATATGCGGCATGTGCCTGAGGTAAATGATATCATTGATTCCCTGATGAGTGGGGCCATCGTCCGGCACTATCCCAGCCCTGTCCAGGGCAAAAACCACAGGAATATCCATCAGGCAGACATCATGGTAGAGCTGGTCATAGGCTCTCTGAAGAAAAGTGGAGTAGATAGCGACCACCGGCTTGAATCCGCTCACGCCCAGACCTGCGGCAAACTCCACGGCATGCTGCTCAGCGATGCCCACATCGAAAAACCGTCCCGGATACTTCTGACCAAAAGACTTTAATCCCGTACCATCGGGCATAGCCGCCGTGATCGCGATGATTTTCTCATCCTCTTCTCCTAGCTTCATCACTGTCTGTCCGAAGACAGAAGAAAAGGTCGGCTTCTTATCCTTGTTTAAAAGCTTTCCACTTTCCACATCAAAGGGACTGGCGCTGTGAAACCTTTCCGGATTCTTCTTCGCCGGCGCGTACCCTTTGCCTTTCTGGGTCACACAGTGGATGAGCACGGGTCCGTCATACGTCTTGGCTTTTTCAAAGATTTCGATCAACGATCCGGTGTTGTGTCCTGATATCGGTCCGATGTACTTCACTCCGAGCTCTTCGAAAACAAGTCCCGGGAAAAATGTTTTTTTGATGGCCTCTTCCACTGCTCCACCCACCTTGATCATGGGCTTTCCCACAGCAGGGATGACCTTCAGGATAGACTTAACAAGGTCTTTTATCTTCAGGTAGTACTGCTCGGATACGATATAGGAGAGATACTTGGATATAGCCCCAACATTCTGAGAAATGGACATTTCGTTATAATTGAGGACGATGATCAATTTTTCTTTGAGATGTCCGATCTGGTTCAATGCCTCCCAGGCGATTCCGCCGGTCAAACTTCCATCCCCGACAACAGCCACTACATGGTAATCCTCTTTTTTTCTATCGCGGGCGATGGACATCCCGAGAGCCGCAGATAAGGCGGTCGAGGCATGACCTGTATCATAGACATCGTGCTCACTCTCTCCCCGGCAGGGGAATCCACTCATTCCGTTATACTGGCGAAGGTTCGGGAAGATATCCCTCCTTCCTGTTAAGATCTTATGCGGATAGCACTGATGGCCAACATCCCATATGATCTTATCCTCCGGAGTATCAAAGGCATAATGGAGGGCGAGAGTCAGCTCGACCACACCCAGGTTGGATGAAAGGTGTCCTCCGGTTTTGGAGACAGTGTCAATGATTAAGGTCCTCATCTCTTTCGCCAGTTTAGAGAGGTCTTTCATCTTGAGCTGCTTCAAGTCTTTTGGGCTTTTGACCCGGTCAAGAATTTGATTCATTTTCCTTCCCTGTTCTCGATTTCAAGGAGTTTCGAAGCCAGGTAGTGAAGCTCATCAGATTCCAGTGAGGCTTCATCCAGAACGCTTCGTGCCGTATCTATATACTTTTTCAATCTGTTTTTTGCTGTTTCAAGGCCTAAGAAAGAGACATAATTGGGCCGGAAAGGGCCTCCTCTCTCTTCTTCTTGAGTAGAGTCATGAATATCATCCCTGATCTGGAAGGCCATGCCGACGTTGCGCCCGAATTGGCTGATGGCCTCGAGCTGCGAATCACTTGCTCCGCCGATGACAGCTCCTGTTTTCACAGATGCTGTGATGAGCGCGCCTGTCTTCTTGAGAATCAGGTCGTTAAGAATT
>DAOVAM010000005.1 GCA_030671065.1 Candidatus Aminicenantota bacterium | reverse complement strand
ACGGTTTTGGTAAACCAGGACCTCCCGGCCATCCTTTTCGAAGGGATAAACGCCGACATCGCCGATGCGGGTGCTTGATCCCGAGATGGAGATGATATTCGGCTGCTGGCTCATGCGTTCTCGGAATAACTTCATGATGGTGTTGCTTGCTTCGGCCTCTGACTCCTGTGTTCGGATGACCACCACACCTTCCTTGTTGAAGCCGGGATCTGCAGTGAGCATGAAATGGATCTGGCGTCCCATGATGATCGTGGCAATGATGAGAAATATGGAGAGGGCAAATTGAACGACGACCAGGGCTCGGGTCAAAGGTTTCTTTCCACCGATTCTCAGCTTTCCTCTGAGGATCTCCACTGGCCGGAATCCGGACATGACCAGAGCAGGATAACTCCCTGAGGCAATGCCCACGAGGATGAACAGAGCCAGGAGGGATAAAATCTGTACAGGTTGAAATATTCCTCCAAGGCTCAGACTTCTGCCGGAAAGACGGTTGAAGGTCGGAAGCATCAACTCCGCCAGGACAAAAGCAGCAACCACGGCAATTCCGGTTACAGCCAGGAATTCTCCCCAGAACTGACGGATGAGCTGGTGTCGCTCTGCTCCCAGGACTTTGCGCATGCCGACCTCTAAGGAACGGGTTGAAGCCCGTCCGATGGAGAGGTTCGTAAAATTGATGCAGGCGATGAACAGCACGATGAAGGCGATACCGCTGAGGATGAATATGGCGCTCATATTGAGTGATCCTTGGACTCGTGGATCCAGGTGAACACGTGTGATGGGTTGGAGTCCGAAGGAGACAGGATTACCTTCTCCCTTCCACCGTCCCCTATTGCGCCATTTCTCGATTTCAGGCGCATAATACTGGTTGGTAAAATTTGAGAATTTATCCATTATGCTGCTAACAGAATCCATGTTGTTGAGGAGAACATAAGTCTGCCACCCAAAACCGCCCCAGTTATCCTGCCACATTCTGTTCATCTGAAGTCTATTTCCACTTTCGATATCGATCAAGATGTCGAAAGTGATGGAGGAGTTCGAAGGAGGCTGTTCCGCAACTCCCGTAACCACAAAATCACCCTTTTCCTGCCCGTAGGTCACGGATAAAGTTTTGCCGATGGGATTGGCATTTCCGAAATATTTCCGCGCATGATTTTCAGTGAGGACCATGGCATTTCCCTGGGAAAACACGGAGGTTGGATTGCCTGTGATCAAGGGGAAGGAAAATGCCTGGAGGAAAGATTTGTCCACTTGTGTGATTCCTTCGTTGTAGAGATTTCCTTCTGTCTTGATGGTGGCAGAATTCCTGTACACCCGGATGGAGTGAGTGATTTCTGGAAAATACTCTTCCATTGCAGGTCCTTGGGGCATAGTCACTCCTCTGAATGTTCTGTCGGTACTTCCGTCTTGCGCATGGAAAATAACGTAAACGCGGTACAGGCTTTCTGTGTTTTTGTGAAAACGGTCGTAAGACAGCTCGTTCTGCACAAACAGGAAGATCAGAATGGCACCAGCCAGGCCTACTGCCAATCCAAGAATATTGATGGACGAATAAATTTTTTGTTTTGTCAGATTGCGTATGGCTATTTTTAAATAGTTTTTAAACATTATTCTAGCCTCCAGAATGAATATATTAGCAAGAAATGTACCACTTCCTGCAAACAGGGTCAGATGAACGAATTCTTGGGAAATCAACGTGAAGAAGTGTCCGTTTCCGTGACACGTGGTGTACAATTGCGAACATTCAGGAAGGTGATTTCGACAATGGTCTTTGATTCATTTTATTTCGCGTGGTTGATGTAACAAACCCGAGCCAAACAAGTATATACTTATAAGGAATGGGATTTCTGTGATGCTAACAGGTAATTAATCGTGGAAAGAGCTTCATTTGCCAGGAATGACGAAGCATCTCAGCGCCCTCTTTTGCGAATTATGCATCGTGGGTATATTGATCAAATTTATATGAATTTTGAACACGCATGATGAGTATTTATGATGAACATAAATCTCATACTGACATTATAAAAAAAAGGAGGTCAAAGATGATTCGTAAACGGAATTACAGAACATGGTTGGCATTTGTGCCTGTTGTCCTGGCCATCGCTATGTTGGCAGGGTGCGCGGCCAAAACAGCTAATTTATGGGGTGATCCGAAGACTGGCCTGATCCTCCAGTATCAAATGCCGGAGGATCGTGTGCTGAAGTATCAGTCATCGGGTGGTATGAATATGGACATGGAAGTCATGGGCCAGGCCATAGAAATCGGGGTAGATGAAACGCTGGCTTTCACAGTGAAGTCGAAAGGACAGAAGGAAGACAACTATCAGCTTCAAGTGACGATAGATTCTATGAGCATGAAGATCGCCGCTCCCCAGAGAGAGTTGGCCCCGGACTTGAGTCCTGTCAAAGGGAAGAGTTTTGATATGACTTTTTCTCCGATGGGTGAAGAAAAAGATTTTTCCGGTGCTGAATCCATACAGTATGAGGTGGAACCGGGAACTCTGTATAATATTGCCTCGAAGTTCCAAGCTGTGTTCCCGGACTTTGCAGGCCGGCCGGTAAAAATCGGAGATACCTGGACTACCAGAGCTGCTATCACTGAAAATACCAACAAAAGTGAAAGCCTCATCAAGCTAGACGTCCTGAATACTCTCGAGGGATTCGAAACTGTGGACGGGATGGAATGTGTCCGAATCAAGGCGGAATTTACAGGCACTATCGAAGGAAAGAGTGAACCTGAACCTGGCGTGGAATTGGTATCAGAAGGAGAGGTCAATGGTACGGATATCTTGTACTTTGCCTATAAAGAGGGCATCTTGGTAAAAGCAGTGACCAACGGCGTGGGAGATGTGACTGCCACCGCCACTGCTCAGGGTATCACCATTCCGATGAAGCGGGTGTTCCAGAACGAGTTGAAACTTGTCAAATAGCATCGATTCTCTATGAGAGAGCCACGCTTCGCCCGCACTGGTATTCTAGACAGGCTGGCGAATTATTGAACGCGTACAATTGACTGCTTTTTCTCCATGAAGGGGACAGGCTGCGTTTGAGTTTAAGCTGCCTGTCCCTTTTTTTTGCGATAAAAACACGTAATCTTCTTTTGCATTGGCTCCAGTCTCTTTACCCTAATTTTGACCTTGACCTCTGGCTGTGATATAAGATTTCACAAGAGAACAGGAAAAACAGGAGGGTGATGTGTTAGTGAAAAAGCCTCCGTGTATAAAATCATCGGAGATTACCGATAAAAAGCTTTACATGAATCGCCGGCAGTTTATTGTTGGCTCAACCGCACTGGTTACGTCCGGACTTATCCACTCATCCTCATTTCAGGAAACTGAAGAAAAATCCAAACAGAAACTCAAAGTCGCCAAACGGGGAGAGCACATGGTTAAAGAGAAAGTCACTTCCTTTGACGAGGCAACATCGTACACAAACTTCTACGAATTTTCCACTGGAAAACGCTCTGTGAAAAAACTCAGCCAGTCGTTTCGCACACGCCCATGGACACTTTCTGTAGAAGGAGAGGTGAAGCAACCAAAGAAATTCGATATCGAAGAGCTCATCCATATGTTTCCGCTCGAGGAACGGGTTTACCGCTGGCGTTGTGTAGAAGCATGGTCCATGGTGATTCCCTGGATCGGGTTTTCTCTCGCAGGATTCATCAAAAAGTGCGAGCCTACATCAAAAGCCAAATATGTTGAGTTCACGACTCTGTATGATCCCGATCAAATGCCTGGACTGAGTGCGCCTGTTTTAGATTGGCCCTATGTGGAAGGACTCCGGATGGATGAGGCTATGCACCCCTTAGCACTTGTGGCTGTTGGGATGTATGATGAGTTGCTCCCCAATCAGAATGGGGCTCCTATAAGACTTGTGATTCCCTGGAAGTATGGATTCAAGAGCATCAAATCCACAGTCAAAGTCAGGTTCGTACAGAAAATGCCAAAGTCCAGCTGGGTGAGGAAAAAACCAGAAGAATATGGTTTTTTTGGCAATGTGAACCCGAATGTGGATCATCCGCGCTGGACTCAAGCCACTGAGCGCCGCATTGGTGAGGAAGGACGGAGAAAGACTCCCATGTTCAACGGCTATGCAGACCAGGTGAGTCAGCTCTATACAGGAATGAATTTAAGAAAATTCTATTAATTCTTTAAAAGGGGCCAGGCCCCTTTTTCCACAAAACAAAGTGCAAACTCAATCTTGCACTAGATTTTCGACATCAAAAGCTTTAAATTGAGATGTATGAGTAAAGATGTTTTGAAAGGAGTGATCTTATGACCATGAAATTGAGCAAATGTTTTTTTACAGTCTTCATTTTGCTGAATTTGATTTTCTCGGTGCATGGCCAGCAGGAAAAAAAAGGTGTGAACTGGCCGAGTTTCCGGGGACAATATGCGAGAGGTATAGCTGAAGATGTCTCAACTCCCGTTTCCTGGGATGTTGGGAATACGAAAAACATCAAATGGAAAACACCGATTCCTGGATTAGGACATTCCAGTCCCATTGTATGGAACAACCGCGTATTCGTTACGACTGCCATCAGCGGGACGAAAGACCCTGAATTGAAAGTGGGACTTTATGGGAGCATACAACCAGTTGAAGATGAAACTGTGCACCAGTGGAAGCTGTTTTGTCTTGACAAGAATTCAGGGAAAATACTGTGGGAGAGATTGGCCCATGAGGGCGTTCCAAAGGTCAAGCGGCATCCCAAATCAACACATGCCAATTCAACACCCGCAACAGACGGGAAACATGTTGTTGCTTTCTTCGGCTCCGAAGGTCTCTATTGCTATGATATGAACGGAAAATTGATCTGGAAAACAGATTTTGGAATTCTCAATTCAGCTTTTTTTGTCGCTCCGACTGCCCAATGGGGATTTGCCAGCTCCCCGGTCATCCATAAGGATGTTGTTGTTGTGCAGTGTGATGTTCTCGGAGAGTCGTTTCTTGCCGCTCTGGATATCAAGACAGGCAAGGAAATTTGGCGAACTCCCCGGGAAGATGTGCCCACATGGAGTACGCCGACCATTCATGTGGGGGACAAAAAAACTCAGATCATTGTCAATGGTTTCAAACATATTGGCGGGTATGATTTCAAAACAGGAAAAGAATCGTGGAAAATAAATGGGGGTGGGGATATTCCGGTTCCGACACCGGTCGTATCAGGTGACCTGGTTTTTATCAACAGTGCCCATGGAAGGATGTCACCCATTTATGCCATAAAGCTGAGTTCAGAGGGGGATATATCTTTGCAGGCAGAAAACACGTCAAACGAGCATATCGTCTGGAGTATTAGACGCGGTGGAGCGTATATGCAAACTCCACTCATTTACGGGGAGTATCTGTACAATCTGCGAGGAAACGGATCGTTAAATTGTTACCGCGCTCAAACAGGTGAACTCATATACAGAGAAAAACTCGGGAATATGTCCAGTTTCTCGGCATCCGGTGTTGCAGCAGACGGAAAATTGTACTTTCCCAGTGAGCAGGGAGATGTATTTGTTGTTCAGGCAGGACCGGATTTCAAACTTCTGAGTACGAATTCAATGCAGGATATCTGCATGGCAACACCAGCGATATCTGAAGGCGCTCTGTTTTTTAGAACGCATCATTATTTGGTGGCTGTTTCGGAGAAATGATTTGAAGGTCAATCGTCAGGATCTGAGCAGGCTCGATTTCACCCCTGTATCACTTGATGGAGAAAGCCCTTTCTAGTATTTTATTAATTCGGTAGGATTAGTATGAAATGGTTCAATTACGGAAGTTTCTGTTGGTTATAAAGATGAGGATTCGTAAATAAAAGCAGATAAGAGAAGATGTAAATAAGACTGATCGATCGAAAATTTGAGAGACAAAAGATTTTTCGAGGTGCAGAATGAAGATATTTTTCGCTTTGATGTGGCTGTTACTCCTTCTTAATTTTTCATTTGCATTCGGACAAATCGACTCGCAATGGCGGGGGCCAAAGCGAGATGGAATCTATCCGGAAGAAAGCCTTTTGAAAAAATGGCCTGATGGAGGACCGAAGCTCTTCTGGTCTGCGGAAGGACTCGGAGAGGGCTATTCTTCTCCGGCCGTGACGTCAGACCGTGTTTATCTCACGGGGCTGCTCTGATGGTTTATCATGTAGCGAAATAAATGAATGAAAAGATAGTCAACCTCACCACTTTTGTCAGTGCCACCTTTATTGGATTGGTGTTTCTGAGTTGGTGGCTTTTCTATAATCCGGTCAATGATTTTGTGGAGAGTATTCCGGGTCGGGACAGCAGGCCAGAGGGCTTTTCCAGTCGAACGGAAGAAGTCGATTTGGGCGCTATGTTCGCGAGTTTTGACGGGCTTCCCTCTGAAATTCAGGGAAGCTGGCCAAGATTCAGAGGCGCTGATTTCGATAATATCAGCAAAGAAAATATCCCGCTTGTTGAGAGTTGGGGTGATGAAGGGCCGAACATTCTGTGGTCCGTGGACCTGGGAGAAGGCCATGCCGGTCCGGTCGTTTCGAACGGCCGCGTGTATCTTTTGGATTATGACGAGGAGAAACGAGCGGATATTTTGCGTTGTTTTTCTCTGAACGATGGAAGAGAAATTTGGCGCAGAGGATATGAATTGTATGTGAAAAGGAATCACGGGATGTCGCGGACTATTCCAGCTGTATCGGATAAATATGTGGTGACAATCGGCCCGAAATGCCATGTCATGTGCGTGGATGCACATTCCGGTGATTTTAAATGGGGGATGGATCTGGTGAATGAGTATGGAGCTGAGGTGCCCTTATGGTACACAGGTCAGTGTCCACTCGTTGACGATTCCTTGGCTGTTATTGCTGTCGGAGGAAAATCTTTGATCATCGGGATCGATTGCGAGACTGGAGAGGTGACATGGGAAGTTCCCAATCCGAATAACTGGAAAATGTCTCACTCGTCTGTCATGCGGTTTTCTGTTTTTGGAAGAAAAATGTATGTGTACTGCGCAATCGGGGGAGTCATTGGAGTCTCAGCTGAAAAGGAGACAGCTGGAGAGATCGTGTTCGAGACCAACCTGTGGAATCGAAATGTCATTGCTCCTTCTCCTGTCCATTTGGGAGACGGCAGAATATTTCTCACAGCGGGATACGGTAATGGGAGCCTGATGTTGAGAATAAAAACGGATAACGGATCATTTTCAGCTGAGTCTCTTCAAACATTAAAGCCTGAAGAAGGGATGGCATCGGAGCAGCAGACGCCGATTTTTTATAAAGGACATCTTTTTTCAATTTTGCCCAAGGACGCCGGGCCTCTTCGGAATCAATTTGTCTGCTATCATCCGGATGACTGCAGTCAAATTGTCTGGTCCAGTGGGAAGACAAATCGCTTTGGCTTGGGGCCCTATATCGTGGCGGATGATAAATTCTTTGTTTTAAGCGACGATGGAGTTTTAACCGTATTAAAAGCCAGTCCAGAAGAATATGTTCAACTTGCACAGGCAAAGATCCTGGATGGAGTTGATGCCTGGGGCCCGTTTGCAATAGTAAACGGCAGGCTGCTTGCTCGCGACTCGCGCAGGTTGGTCTGTATCGATTTGAGATCCCAATCCTAATCTGGAGGATATGTCATGTTTTCATTCAAAGGGAGGAAGGATCGGTTAATCATTGCCGCAGTCATTTCAATCTCGGTGGCTGGGATTTTATATTTTGGATATCAGGCGATATCCGAGAATTCAAACAGGAATCAGGAGAATCCATTCGAATACAACTTAGAGAATTTTAAAAAGATTGATGCCAGCTTAATGCATTATTCTGAGGTGGGCCGGATCCGGATCGAATTACAGAATGTTTACGGAATTGCCATCGGACCGGATGATCGAATTTACGTATCTGGAGATGATTCCGTTCTTGTTTTTGATAGGAATGGGATCCTTCAGTCTGAAATATCTTCAGTTGGAACCGCCCGCTGTCTGACGGTAGATGGGAACCAGGACGTATATCTCGGGATGGAGGACCATGTTGAGGTTTATGATCGAGATGGCGAAAAAAAAGCGAATTGGGAATCGTTGGGAGAAGAAGCCATCATCACCTCGATCGCTGTTTCTAAAAACTCTGTCTTCGTTGCAGATGCGGGGAATTTAATTGTCTGGAAATTCGATAAATCCGGAAACCGATTGATCAGAATTGGGGAGAAGAATGACGCTAAAGATATCCCCGGATTCATTATCCCAAGCCCGTTTTTCGATGTGGCCATCGATCCGGATGGATTTCTTTGGGCTGCCAACACCGGACGTCATTCGCTAGAAAATTATACTCATGATGGGAATTTCAGGACATCATGGGGTGAGTTTGGCATGGATATGGAAAAATTTTGCGGATGCTGCAATCCGTCACATTTTACCATTCTGGAGGAAGGTTCCTTCGTCACCAGTGAAAAGGGTATAGCCAGAGTCAAAGTTTCCAATCGACTGGGAGAGCTGGTGTCTGTCGTGGCTGGACCAGATCAATTCATCGAAGGAACAGTCGGCCTGGATTTAGCCGTAGACTCCTCTCAGAAGATTTTTGTGTTGGATCCGTTCCAAAAACTCGTGCGAATATTTGAGAAAAAGAGGCTTTAATACAGGAGTACAGCATGATACAGAGTATGCAGAAGACAAAAAACAGGCGAGATTTTTTGAGGGATGGGATGCGGACTGTTCTGCTGAGCGGCTTGGCATTCACGGGATTGTTTCTTGGCTGGAAAGGGTATTCGAACTCCGGAAAGGAATCATCCTGTCTGGTGGATCTGCCCTGCAGAGGATGTTCGAGACTCCGTGACTGCAGGGAACCTAAAGCTCTCGATGTGAAGCAGAAAGAACGCGATTCTCGACTTCAATCCTCAGGGATGAACAGTGGAGGAGACGATGTCCGGTAAGACTTTGAAAATACCGATCAAGCGACGGGATTTCATCCGGAGAAGCGTGCACACTGTTGTGGGTCTCACAATCGGGGGGATTGGAGGGATATTGTTCAGCAAGTCCTCCTCTGAAGAGATGGTCTGGCAGTTGGATCCCAATATCTGTATCCAATGTGAAAAATGTTCGGTCAACTGTGTTTTGCCCCATTCCGCCGTAAAATGTGTCCATTCTTACTCGATGTGCGGGTACTGCGACCTGTGTAGCGGGTATTTGCAGCCAGGGGCCAGAGTGAGGGATACCGGGGCGGAAAGCCAGCTCTGTCCTTCAGGCGCGATAAAAAGGACTTTTGTCGAAGATCCCTATTTTGAATACACGATCGATGAGAAATTGTGCATCGGGTGCGGCAAATGTGCGAAGGGCTGCAATTCGTTCGGAAACGGATCTTTGTATCTGCAGAACCGGCATGATCGCTGTCTGAACTGCAACCAATGCTCCATCGCCCGAAGATGCCCTTCCCAAGCCTGGAAGCGGGTGCCGGCCAGCCAGCCCTATATTCTCAAGGGAGATGAGAGTAATAAATTTCTGAAGAGTTAATGATTTGAGAAATATGATCCAAAGCAGAATTCACAGGGGGAAGATTTTTATCTTTGCCTTCCTGTTTGTTTTTCCTCTGTTTTGCATGTCTCAGGTACCGGAACGATTTCCCAAGCCTGATTTTCAAACTGACTATACACGACCCGATTTGCTCACGCCCACGCCCCGAGCAACGGCTCTGGAATACATCGACATATTTGTTCTTGTTGCGGCTCTTTCTTTAGCCAGTTATTTTGCCCACAAACAGCGGTCGCGCAGGAACATCTTCCTGCTGATGGTGTTTTCACTCGCCTATTTCGGGTTTTTCAGAAAAGGATGCGTCTGTTCGATCGGGGCGATACAGAATGTCAGCTACGTGGTGTTCAATCCGGCCTACGCCATTCCTCTAACCGTCATCGTATTTTTTATTCTCCCTCTTGTTTTTACATTGTTTTACGGACGCACTTTTTGTGCTGCTGTCTGTCCCCTCGGAGCGATTCAGGATGCCGTCGTTCTGAAGCCCACTCAAGTCCCGTCGCGGCTGGAGAATGTTTTAGGTGTTCTTCCTTACATTTATTTAGGACTGGCGGTATTGTTTGCGGCCACTGGAGCGGGCTTTATCATCTGTCAATACGATCCTTTCATCGGCTTCTTCCGTTTTGGTGCGGATTTTAACATGGTCATCTTGGGGATGTCCATGCTCTTGCTCGGGACAGTCGTGGCGCGTCCCTACTGCCGGTATCTATGCCCGTATGGAGTGCTGCTGAATTGGCTGTCGCGTCTGTCCAAGAAGCATGTCAGGATCACTCCGGATGAATGCAACAACTGCCGGCTGTGTGAAGAATCCTGTCCGTTCGGGGCGATAAAGAAACCGGATGAAGATGTCCCTCTGGAAACAAAACAGGTTGACGTCAAGCGACTTGCCGTTTTATTCATCGTGTTGCCTGTTGTGCTGCTGGGCAGCGGTTGGGTCGGTTCGCGATTGTACGCACCTCTTTCTCGTGGACATGCAACCGTCTCTCTGGCCGAAGAGATCCTTCTTGAAAATTCTGGAAAAAGAACAGAGATGACAAATGCAACAAAGGCGTTCCGGGCATCGGGAAAACCGACAGAAGAATTATTCGCTGAAGCGAACTCCATTCAGCACAATTTCAAAGTGGGAGGATGGATTGTCGGTGGATTCATTGGATTGGTCCTCTGTCTGAAGCTCATCGGCCTGTTTATGAGAAAAAGACAGATTGAGTATGACGTGGACAAGGGGAAATGTTTGAGCTGCGGGCGCTGTTTTGCGTACTGTCCGTATGAGCAGGTCCGCTTAGGTATAATTACCCCGGAAGAAGCAGACAAAATGGGATCCAGAGAAGTGAAACCAAAACAGTTTAGAGCATAAAAAAATGAGTCCTGAAAACAGAGATAACACAACAAAGAGTTCCTCGAGAATGGGGTATAACATTACCAAAAGAGTTGCCTGGATTGCAGGAATTTTTGCTGGAATACTCAGCATCTTGATGATTGCCAACTACATCCAAATAAAGTCTGTCGACCCGCTCAACAGCAAAGCCATTTCTCAGTTGATGACTCGATTACAAGAGAATCCGGAAGACACAGCGTTAAAAGAGCAGATCCGGGCTCTCGATCTGCTGGCACGAAAGGCCTATTTCACTCATCAATGGCAGATCCGGACAGGAAGCTATCTTCTGTTTGCGTTTATCCTTGTTCTTCTGCTGGCCTTGAAATACATGAGCTCTTTACAGTCCCGATTGCCTGATTTGAGCAAAAGCGCGGAGCCGGATGACACTTGGAAGAGCAAGCTGTTATCTCGGAGATATATTCTTTATGGCGGATTAGGTTTGTTTGTCCTGGCATTCATTCTCGGCATCCTATTCCAGACAGAGTTGAAGAACGTTGGCATCGTCAAAGCAGAAGGAAGTCGGGCCGCCACCGATTTTCCTGGTGTAGATGAGATAAGGAACAACTGGCCTGGGTTCCGTGGCCCCGAAGGCATCGGTATAGCCTTTCACACGGATGTATCCACAGAATGGGATGGTTCATCCGGAAAAAATATCATTTGGAAAATCCCGATCCCAACGAGCGGCTTTAATTCTCCGATTGTTTGGGGGAATAGAATTTTTCTTTCGGGCGCGGATAGGAACACACAGGTCGTGTATTGTGTCGATACCGAATCAGGAGAGATTCTCTGGCAGACAGAATTGAATAACATTCCTGGGTCTCCTGACCAGCGGCCCCAGGTCACTGAGGATACTGGATACGCGGCCCCCACGATGACGACAGACGGGCAGCGAGTTTTTGCGCTGTTTGCGACCGGCGATATCGCCTGCCTCGATTTTGAGGGAAAACGAATCTGGACGAAAAACCTTGGGATGCCGGATAATCATTACGGACATGCCTCTTCGCTGATCACGTATAGAGATTTACTGTTGGTCCCGTTCGACCAGAACACAGGGGGACGGCTTCTGGCACTGAGAACTCGCTCAGGCGATTTGGCATACGATCAACCACGAGATGTGGAGATCTCGTGGGCCTCGCCCATACTGGTGAATACGGGAAGCCGGACCGAGCTCATCCTCAATTCCAATCCGTTCGTGATGTCGCACGACCCACAAACTGGACAGGAATTGTGGCGTGTGAGATGCATGCAGGGGGAGATTGCCCCCTCGCCTGCATATTCGGACGGTATGGTTTATGTGGTGAACGATTATGCCCGTCTTGTCGGGATCCAACTCGGAGAGATTCCTGAAGTGGCATGGGAATACATCGATGACCTCTCTGAAGTAGCCAGTCCTCTCGCTACAAAAGATATTGTCATCATGGCTGCGAGTTACGGCACGGTGACGTGTTTTGACAGTAAGACCGGAGAGAGATTTTGGATTCAGGAGTTTGATGATGGGTTTTACTCATCCCCAATCTTAGTGGGGGATAATGTTTACCTCATGGATATGTCCGGTGTCATGTACGTTTTCAAGGCGGATAAGGATTTCCGTCTCATCAGCCGAAATGAACTCGGTGAGAATGCAATGACAATCCCCGCCTTCATGCACGGTCGGATTTTTATTCGCGGAGAGAAACACTTGTTTTGTATCGGAGATTAATACACCCATGAATATGGACAAGGACAGCATCCATTCTTTCGTCGACCAGATCATCAGTGAAATCGGTCCAAACGCCGGCAATATTATCCCGATCCTGCATGCCGTCCAGAACAGATACAACTATCTTCCAGAAACAGCGCTGCGAAGAGTCTGTGAGATCACGGATATAACGCCTGCATCCATAATGGGTGTTTCGACGTTTTACTCTCAATTCCGTCACACTCCGATCGGCCAGCACATCATCCGAGTCTGTACAGGCACAGCTTGCCATGTCAAGGGTTCCGAACTGGTGTATGATGCCTTCTGCCGCGAACTGCATATACAGGAAGGCCAGGATACAGACCCTGAGGCCAGATTCACTGTTCAAAAAATTGCGTGCCTTGGCTGCTGCACCATTGCTCCTGTGGTTCAGATAGACGGTATGACATACGGACATGTGAAGACGGCTGGAGTGGCGAATATTCTCCAGGACTTCCTCCTCCACCAGGGCCGGAGAATGGCTGTGTCCGAAGCTCGAAAAATTCTACCTGAAGAGGCAGGGGAGATAAAGATCGGACTGGGTTCCTGCTGTGTGGCCAGTGGAAGCCGTCGAGTGCAACACGCTCTTGAACAAACCCTGGAGGAAACGGGTGTCCAGGCCCAGGTGAAAAGAGTGGGATGTGTGGGAATGTGTCACCGCACACCTCTTTTAGAATTGAATCTCCCAGACCAGGATCCGGTCCTTTACGACAGCGTGCAGCCGGAGGATGTGAAACGCATCATACTCAGGCACTACAAGCCCAAGACTTTACGCCAGAGAATAAAGAATGCGGCATTCAGCCTCATTGAAAATATCCTGGATGACCCTCATTCCAACGGATTCACACGACATCCTCTTCATGTGCGAGACCCGAATATCCAGGCCTTTCTGGGAAGACAGAAACATATTGCCACTGAACATTCTGGTCAGATCGATCCCCTCGACCTTCAAGAATACCGTTCAAAGGGAGGTTTTGAAGCCTTAGAACGGTGCCTTGCGGACTCCTCTCCGGATGAGATTATTGCCCAAATCAAAGCCAGTGGTTTAAGAGGAAGAGGGGGAGCTGGATATCCGGCGGGAAAGAAGTGGCAGATCGTTCGTCAATCGGATGATACTGTGAAGTTTATCATCTGCAATGGCGATGAGGGTGACCCGGGGGCATTCATGGATAGAATGATCCTGGAGTCCTATCCTTTTCGCGTCATCGAGGGCATGATCATTGCCGCTTTTGCCGTGGGTGCTCATGAAGGGTACTTTTACATTCGTGCGGAGTATCCACTCGCCGTCCAGCGGGTCAAGGATGCACTCAAGCAGTGCCTGGAATCAGGGCTTTTAGGGGAGAACATCCTGAGAAAAGGATTTTCTTTGAAATTGAACATGCTGGAAGGGGCGGGTGCCTTTGTCTGTGGGGAAGAGACAGCTTTGATCGCGTCTATAGAAGGACGGCGGGGCAATCCCAGCTATCGCCCTCCCTATCCTGCGCAAAAGGGGCTCTGGGGCCATTCGACACTCGTGAGCAATTGTGAAACATTTGCCACGGTGCCCTGGATCATTCGGCATGGACCCGAGGCTTTGGCGGAACTGGGAACCAGCAAAAGCAAGGGGACAAAGGTCTTCTCCCTGGCAGGGAAAATCGCCCGTGGCGGGCTTATAGAGGTCCCGATGGGAATCACGATTCAGGAGATCGTCGAGGATATCGGCGGTGGCATCGAAAACGGAAAACAGTTCAAAGCTGTTCAGATCGGAGGCCCCTCCGGCGGTTGCATACCGGCGGAGCTGGCGCACACCCGAGTCGATTACGAAGACCTGACCGAGGTCGGCGCTATGATGGGCTCTGGTGGCTTATTGATCCTGGATGAAACAGACTGCATGGTGGATATCGCACGCTATTTTCTTTCGTTTACGCAAAATCAATCCTGTGGGAAATGCACGTTTTGCCGCGTAGGAACCCGTCACATGCTCCGCATTCTCGAGAAACTCTGTGCCGGGGATGGAAAGAGAGAGGACCTGGAAAAGCTGGAAGAGATCGCACACAGGACTCAACAGGGCAGTCTCTGTGGTTTGGGAAAGACAGCCCCGAATCCCGTGTTGACGACTTTAACGTATTTCCGGGACGAGTATGAAGCGCATTTGCAGGGAACGTGCCCTGCGAAGCGGTGTAAAGACCTCATCACCTACTGGATTGACGAAACGTGCATCGGCTGCACGATCTGTGCCCAGAATTGTCCGACAGGAGCGATTTCGGTCACGCCGTATCAGAGGCACATCATAGACCAGAATGAGTGTACAAAATGCGATACGTGCAGGCAGGGGTGCCCGACCGAATCTGTAAAAATCACATGAAATTGATAAGTGTTTCCATAGACAATCGTGACGTGAGTGTCAATGAAAACAGTACTGTTTTTGAAGCTGCCAGGAAATTGAACATTCACATTCCCACACTGTGTTATTTAAACGGGTACGAGAGATTCACGTCCTGTATGATCTGCGTCGTTCATGAAATCAATTCGGACCGACTGATCCCATCCTGCTCGGCCACTGTTGCTGAGGGAATGCGGATCGAGACAGAAAATGAAAAAGTCAAAGTAGCCCGGAAAGATGCTCTGGATTTTCTATTGAGTGAGCATGTCGGTGATTGTGAGGCCCCGTGCCATCGGGCCTGCCCGGCTCACATGAACATTCCGCAGATGATCAGGCAAATTGAAGATAATCGACTCGTGGATGCGATCGCCACTGTGAAGAGAGACATCGCCCTGCCTGCGGTCTTGGGGCGCATCTGTCCTGCTCCCTGTGAAAAAGGATGTCATCGCAGAAATTTTGACAATCCTGTAGGGATCTGTTCTTTGAAAAGATATGTGGCAGATGTTGACCTGGCTCAAGACTCCCCTTATCATCCAGCCGTGAAGCCGAATTCTGGAAAAAAATTGGCTGTCGTCGGGGCTGGGCCGGCCGGACTCTCTGCAGCCTACTATCTCCTTCAAGATGGCCACGCTTGCCACGTCTATGATCAAAATCCCCATCCGGGTGGCATGCTTCGGTATGGAGTTCCGGATAAAGAATTACCCAAATCTGTCCTGGATTCAGAAATTGACCGCATTTCTGGGTTGGGAGCCGAGTTCCGGATGGAACGCTCACTGGGTGAGGATTTGGGATGGGATGAATTGCGTACTGGCTACGATGCTCTTGTCCTGGCTGTGGGGAAAATAGATCCCAAGGTGTTTGAAGATTCTGGAGTTGAGCATACCTCCAAGGGTGTAGTGATCAACAGAAAGACTTTCGAGACCAGTGTTCCCGGAGTTTTTGCGGGCGGGAATGCTGTTTCAGAAGCGCGCATGGCGATACGGGCAGCAGCTCATGGGAAAAGCATGGCTTATTCTGTGAATCAGTTTTTAGAGAACAAAACTGCTAAGGGTCCAAAACCACGCTTCCATTCCATCCTCGGAAAAATTCGTAAAGACGAAGCCAACGAATTCATGAAGGAGGCCGAAAAGCATGAACATATTGTTCCTGTGGGCGGGTTGAAAACTGGCTATTCGGATGAGGAAGCTGTCCGAGAATCATCGCGTTGCTTTGGCTGTGACTGCCGCAAGCCAGATTCCTGCAAATTGCGGAAGTATTCGGAAGAATACCAGGCCAACCAACGCCGTTTTTCCTTTGTGGAGAGAAAGGGATTTCAAAGAAATATACAGCATGAGCTTGTCATTTATGAGCCTGGAAAATGCATCAAATGCGGTTTGTGCGTACAAATCACAAAGAAAGCCGGAGAAAAACTCGGTTTGACTTTTATTGACAGAGGATTCAACGTTCGTGTTGAGATCCCATTCGGAGAACCTCTCAGCCAGGGGTTGATCAATGTGGCCGGGGAATGTGTCACAGCCTGTCCCACAGCCGCACTTTCCTGGCGAGACCGGAATCAGGAAAAATCATCTCCGAATAAGTGATGAGAATGGATAAAACGATGCAGATAATTGAGGAATGATACATGAGGAAATTTAGAATAACAATAATTGCGTTGCTGCTTCCTGTTCTCGCAGCTTCTTGCGCCAAGAAAGATGTGGAAAAGAAGATTTTGAATGTTGAGGCAGCGAATTGGCCCATTTTTCGAGGTGATCCGACTCTTTCTGGAGTAGCAAAGGATAGAATTCCTGATGAATTGGCTTTACTCTGGTCGTTTCAGACTGGGTCGGAAATTGTTTCATCTCCGGTTCTCGGTTTTGGGCGTGTGTACATCGGTTCGACAGATGGGAAAGTCTATTCTGTGGATCTATCAGATGGTCGCAAGATCTGGGAGTTTGACACAGAAGATGACATCGAGGCCTCCCCGCTCCTGCTGGATGATGTGGTTTATATCGGAAACTTGAGCGGTAATTTTTTTTCCCTGGATGCCCATACCGGACAACTCAGATGGAAATACAAATGTGACAATTCCATCTACGGCTCAGCCAACTGGGCGAGAGCCTCCAGAGATAAAGAGATTTCTGTGTTCGTGGGATGCTATGACAACCGAGTGTACTGTTTTGAGGCCTTGACTGGAGAACTGAAATGGGCCTACGAAACCGAAAACTATATCAACGGAGCTCCTTCGACAGACGGGATTCATGTTGTGTTTGGAGGATGCGATGAACTGCTTCACATTATTTCGGTCTCTGATGGAACAAAGAGAGGGGAAGTCTTGGCGGGCTCTTACATTCCGGGTTCAGCCGCTCTCGTCTCCAACAGAGCGTATCTTGGACATTATGGGAATAGATTGATCTGTATCGATTTGGCGGAGCAACGAATCGTTTGGGAATACGAGGACAAGGAGCATCCCGGACCCTTTTTTTCCTCCCCTGCCGTGGGTGAAGGGCGTGTAGCGATCGGTTCACGCGATGGTTATTTACACTGTGTCAACCAAAAAACAGGGGAAAAGATCTGGGATTTTCAGACGCGCGATGAGATAGACGGTTCACCGGTTATTGCCGGTAACAGAGTCATAACCGGATCTATAGATGGCAGGCTCTATGTGGTAGATTTAAAGAACGGAAAGGAAATATGGTCTTATGAGATCGGCGCGGCCATTATTGGATGTCCTGCTGTTGCAGGGGGATTCATTGTCATCGGTGCTGAAGATGGGCGAGTGTATGCATTTGGAGAAGGATCATGAAGATAGTGTATGTGACTCCTGGAGCAGGCGGGACATTTTACTGTCAAAACTGTTTTCGAGATGACGAGTTGCTCAAATCACTTCTTGTCCTCGGACATGATGTGCGTAAGGTTCCCATGTATCTTCCATCAAATCTGGAAGTGAATGGAAAAATAGCCGATACGCCAGTTTTTTATGGTGCAATTAATGTTTATCTCAAAGAAAAATTGCCTTTTTACAGACATGCTCCTGTGTGGTTGGAACGCATCTTCGATTTTTATCCATTGTTGAATATGGCAGCAAAAAAATCCGGTTCAACACGTGCCACGGGACTCGAGGAAATGACAATTTCTATGTTGCAAGGTGAAAAAGGTCGACAAGCCACTGAATTGGATCATCTTATCAAATACCTTCGGAAAGAGATCAATCCGGATATCGTTCATCTTTCTAATGCTCTGTTGCTTGGACTTGTCCACAGGCTTAAAAATGATCTGAGAACAAGAGTTATCTGTTCACTTCAGGATGAAAACGAGTGGATCGATCAAATGAACGATCATTATCAGAGGAAAATATGGAATTTAATGGCTGAAAAAGCAACCGATGTTGATCTTTTCATAACTGCCAGTGACTATTATTTAAATAAATCTCGAAAACAGCTCAAAATACCCGTTGATAGAATTAAGGCAGTTTATGGAGGCATTGATCTCAACGGGTATGAAAGATCTTCACTCCCATCCAATCCTCCAGTGATCGGATATTTATGCAGGATGTCAGAATATTTCGGTCTCGGGATACTAGTCGACGCTTTCATACGATTGAAAGAAAACAGCCCCTTTAAAGACTTGAAATTACACATGACTGGCGGTTATTCAAGTGATGATAAACGTTTTGTGAGTGAATTATTAAAAAAGATATCAAAACGCGGTTTTGGAAATGATATCAGAGTATTCAAAAGCTTCAACAAAGAAAATCGCATTGAATTTCTCAAGTCACTCACACTCCTTTCTGTCCCTGTTCCCACCGGTGAGGCCTTCGGTGCCTATCAGGTCGAAGCCTTGGCAGCTGGTGTTCCGGTTGTGCAGCCCAATGTGGGCAGTTATCCGGAATTTGTGAAGGTGACGAACGGAGGGATCATTTATGAGCCGAATACCAGTATAGAACTGACGAATGCCATTGCCTCGCTGCTCGCCGATCCGGAGAAAGCCAGAAAGCTGGGCGAACAGGGAAGGAAAGTCGTGTTGGAACGGTTTTCCATGGAGCAAATGGCAAAAAATATTGCGGGGATATATAACGATGTTGCTTGAACTCAAAAATATTTCCAAGACATATGAAATCCCGTCCGGGGAAGGTCAGGCGATCGTCCTGAGAGATATTTCCCTTCAGGTCAATCAAGGAGAATCCATTGCTGTTGTGGGGCCTTCGGGGTCCGGAAAAAGCACTCTTCTCAACATTATTGGTGCCCTTGATCGGCCGACCTCCGGGATAGTCACTTTGACTGGAAAAAATTTAGCCGACCTCGAAGATTCAGAGCTATCAAAAATCAGGAATCAGGATATAGGTTTTGTATTTCAACTCCACCATTTGCTGCCTCAGTGCACGGTTTTAGAGAATGTTTTGATTCCAACGATTCCTCTCGGTTTGAATAGAGAGGATGAAAATGTGAGGATCCGGGCGAAGGAATTATTGGAGAAAGTGGGACTTGAAAAACACTTCTATCACTTTCCTGCTCAACTGTCCGGGGGTGAGCGGCAGCGTGTGGCGGTCGTAAGAGCCCTGATCAACACGCCGAAGCTTATCTTGGCAGATGAGCCCACCGGTTCTCTCGACAGGGAATCCTCGGAAAACCTTGGTCAACTCTTACTTCAATTAAACAAAGAGGAGGGCATGGCGCTGATTGTTGTGACTCACTCGTTGGAGCTTGCCCGGCTCATGGACAAAGTGTACAAGCTCCGGGACGGAAAACTGGAGAATTCTTAGAATCAATGAATCCCTGGAAACTGCTCCTTCGCAGCCTCGCCTTTTATCGAAAAAGCCATCTCTGGGTTGTCCTGGGGACGATGGTGAGCACGGCCATTCTGGTTGGCGCCCTTGTCATCGGTGATTCTGTTCGTCACAGTCTTCAGAAGGTTGTATTAGATAGGCTTGGAACCACAGAGTACGCTCTTTCTTCGGGAGACCGTTTCTTCCAGGCTCGAATGGCAGATGACCTTTCGAATACACTCGGAACCATTGTGGCTCCTCTCCTTCAAACAAAAGGGATTGCCATAGCCGAGGGTGGACAGCGCAGGATCAACAACATTCAGGTTATCGGGGTGGATGCCCGTTTTGGAGAAATCGGCGGCGACAGGGATTTTTTCAGTCAGATTTTGCCTGATGAGGCCATTGTCAATCAGTATCTCGCTACACGTCTTGAAATCAAAGAAGATGATGAGATTGTCCTCCGCATGCAGGAACTGGATGTCATGCCGAAGGACGCACCTCTGTCCATGGATTCAGAATCCACGATAGCCAGACGGTTCAAGGTCAAGGCCATCGCTTCGGATTCTGGATTCGGGAGGTTCAATCTCAAAGCCGACCAGGTCAGTCCCAGCACTGTGTTTGTTTCTCTGCCTGCCTTGTCGCAAGACATGGGTTTTGAGCGCAGAGCTAACGTTCTGCTCATCTCAGAAAGACCGGGCACCCCTCTGGACATTCAGGTTGTGAACAAAGCGGTCAAAGATGTTTGGACACTCGTTGATGCCGGTCTTGAGTTGAGAGAAATCACCGGACGCAATTTTGTTGAGTTGAAGTCGAGTCGTGTTTTTCTGGATCCTTCTGTTGTCGACGCAGCAGTGAATCTCAGTCAGAAAGCTAGGCCGATCCTGACATATTTTGTGAATGAGATTCAACTTAGGAATCGATCCACACCCTATTCCTTTGTCTCTGCTCCAGGAACACCCATCATTCCTTCTGGGATGAACGATGATGAGATCGTCATCAATGCGTGGCTTGCCCGGGATTTGGATGCACGTGTGGGTGATCAGATCCAGATGATTTATTATGTTTTGGGTCCAAGACGGGACTTGAAGGAATTGAGCTCTGAATTCCGTGTGGCTGCTGTCGTGCCTTTGAGAGGAATTTACGCGGATAAAGACTTGCTGCCTGATTTTCCTGGATTATCCGGTGAGGAAAACTGCCGTGATTGGAATCCCGGCATGCCAATAGACCTGGATAAGATCCGGGATAAAGATGAGGACTATTGGGACGATTTCCGGGGAACTCCCAAAGCATTCGTGACACTGCGTGCGGCTCAAAAAATGTGGGCCAACCGCTTCGGGAATTTAACCGCCGTGCGGTATTCGGGATTAAAGAAAGATGTTGTGGAGAGCAATTTTAAAGAGGCCTTGGATCCTGCCAGTCTCGGGTTTGTCTTCCGGGAGGTCAAAAAGGAAGGGCTCCGTGCGAGCTCACAGTCTGTCAATTTTTCTCAGCTTTTCCTTGGATTGAGTTTCTTCATTATCATCGCGGCGCTGCTGTTGACAAGTTTACTGTTTGCTTTCAGTACAGAAAATCGATCAGAAGAAAACGGATTGTTTCTCGCCCTGGGATTCTCCAGGAAAGCGGTGAGGCGGTTGGTTCTACGTGAAGGAGCTGTGCTGGTCATGATCGGCAGTTTGCTGGGGAGTTTTATGGGGCTCATGTATAATCTACTCATCCTCAATGCGTTAAAAACAGTCTGGCAAGGGGCTGTAGGCACCTCAGCGCTCCATATTCATTTTGAATTGTCATCCCTTTTTATGGGTGCATTCAGCGGCATTATCGTTGCACTCTTCACCATCTGGTTAGTGACCAGGAGGCAAATCGCACACTCTATTTCCGGCTTGCAGAGAGGTCTGACAAAGATTGAGGCAAGAGGAAAGAAAAAACCGCGGAAAAGCCTTTTCATCGGGATTTCATGTGTGATGGCTGTTGTGTTTATTCTGGTCCTAACGAATTTTGGAAGAGGAGAAGATGCTTTTGCGTTTTTCTTCACAGCCGGCTCACTTCTTCTCGTCAGCGGGATGACTTTGACGAATGTTGTGCTGTTCCGACTTGGGAAAAGCACGAACAGAATGCGGCTGGGTCTTTTGAACATTGGCGTTCGCAACACTGCGAGAAAAAGGATGCGCAGTGTCACATTGATAGGGCTTCTGGCCTGCGGATTGTTCATCGTTTTTACGGTGGGTGCAAACCGCATCAATGCCTTTAAAGATGCAGAGAGAAGAGATTCGGGCACAGGTGGATTTGCTCTGTATGGGGAAAGCGCTATCCCTGTTCTTTATGACCTCAACAGCAAAAAAGGGATACAGTTTTATGGATTAGAACGCGGAGACGCAGAGAATATGAGTTTTGTCCAGTTTCGCGTGAAAGAAGGGGATGATGCAAGCTGTTTGAACCTCAATCGTGTCGCAAACCCGCAGCTGATCGGTGTCGATCCAGATGAACTTTCGAAGAGAGGCGCTTTCACGTTTACCGCGATAACCGATGAGGTCAACCCGGAAGATCCGTGGTCAGTCC
Organism: Candidatus Aminicenantota bacterium; assembly: GCA_030671065.1. Lineage (GTDB taxonomy): Bacteria > Acidobacteriota > Aminicenantia > Aminicenantales > Aminicenantaceae > SOIA01. Next base: position 10,765 of record DAOVAM010000005.1, on the reverse strand, counting down.
TCGAACAAGATTTATCTGATAAGACAATACCGGTTATCGCCGATCAATCTGTCATCGTTTGGGGACTGGGTAAGGCCGTGGGGGATACCTTGAACTATCTGGATGAAAAGGGCGAGGCCTTTCAACTTAAACTCGTCGGGGGGTTGGCCAACTCAATTTTTCAAGGAAACATCATCCTCTCCGAGCGAGCCTTTATTCAAAATTTTCCCTCTATAAGCGGATACAGGCTTTTTCTCGTGGATGCCCCCTTTGAAAAAATAGAAGAAGTTTCAGGAGGTCTATCTTGGGCTATGCAGGATCAAGGTCTGGATTTGGTCCCTGCATCCACTCGCCTGGCAGAATTTAACGCGGTTCAGAACACGTATTTATCCATTTTCCTGATTCTGGGAAGTTTCGGTCTATTATTAGGGAGTGTGGGTTTGGGGATTGTCGTTTGGCGCAATATCAAGGAGCGACTGGGTGAGCTGGCACTGCTTCGGGCTGTGGGCTACACTAGAAAATCCGTGCGAACCATCATCTTATCCGAACATCTGGCACTTTTGATCGCCGGGATTTTTTACGGGATTCTTGCCGCTTTACTGGCGACTCTGCCATCCTTGTTGACACCGGGTGCAGAAATACCTTATCTTACTATACTTATAGTATTAATAATTGTCGGGCTGAATGGAGCCATTTGGACCTACTTAGCAGCGTTTTTCGCGACGAAAGAGGATCTCATCCCGGCCCTAAGGAAGGAATAGTCGTTTTAAACGTCTAAACAGAAAGTATGCAATGAAAATAAATCAGCATGGAGGAATTTAATGAAGAGACAATCCCTTTGCATTGTTTTGATGCTTGCTGTTTGTGCGACAGCAGGTTTTGTCCAGGCGCAGGAAAACTGGCCTCATTGGCGTGGTCCATATCATAACGGCATGAGCGATGCCAAAAGTCTTCCCATGAAGTGGAGCTTAACCGAGAATATCGTCTGGAAGACACCTTTACCGTCCTGGAGTGCTGCCACTCCGATCATTTGGGGAGACCACGTATTCATCACGTCTCCCTCTAAATCAGAGCCGAAACCCGAGCCCTCAGCCCAGAAAGCACCGGAGCAGAAACAACAACAGAGTAGACGCAGGAGACCCAGCCTTGATCCTGGAGGTCCAAAGTTATTCTTGTTTTGCATTTCAAAGAAGAATGGCCAGATACTCTGGAAACGTGAGCTGGACGATAAAAACCAGGTACACCGCAAGCAAAACGATGCCACGCCCTCACCTGTTACTGACGGCAAGCATGTCTGGGTCGTCACAGGGACAGGCAAAGTCGTAGCATTCGACATGGATGGTAAACAGATCTGGAAGAAAGACCTTCAACAGGATTTTGGTCCGTTCGGTCACAATTGGGGCTATGGGTCTTCGCCGTTACTGCACGATGGCAGTCTTATCGTCGAAGTCCTGCATGGCATGCGAACAGACGATCCTTCTTATATCGTTTCTTTCAATGCGAAGACAGGTAAGGTACAATGGCGACAGGAACGGCCCACAGATGCACAGAGAGAATCCCCCGATGCGTACACGACTCCAGTCATTCTCAAGCACAAAGGCAAGACTCAGATCGTTATTTCAGGAGGGGATTACGTCACAGGGCATGACTTTAAAACAGGAAAAGAGATTTGGCGGGCTGCCGGCTTGAATCCTTTGAAACGGCCCAATTATCGTGTTGTTCCCACTCCCATCATTGTTGATGGTTTGATCTATGCCCCAACCCGTAAAAAGCCACTTTTAGCGCTGAAAGTCGGTGGGACGGGGGATATCACAGAAAGTCATCTTGCTTGGAAGTATGAGGGATCAGCGGCCCCGGATGTTCCTTCCCCCATAAGCGATGGAAAATATTTTTACATGGTCGATGATCGTGGACTGGTGACATGCTTGGACGCAAAAAAAGGAACACTGATTTGGGGGCCTGAGACAACAACAGAAGGCATCGTGAGTGCATCTCCGATTCTATCTGACGGCAAGCTCTATATCCTGAACGAGAAAGCCGTAACTTCCATTGTTTTTGTCGGGGCGGAATTCAAGCTGCTCGCGACGAATGAGCTGGACGGAACGTACACATTAGCGTCCCCCGCTGTTTCCGGATCCCAGCTCTTCATCCGGACTTCCACACATCTGTATTGTATTGAATCAAAATAAAAGGAGAGCAATAGAAATGAAAAAAGTTGCAGTTTTGATGGGTTTTTGTCTTGTTTTTTCAAGCGTTTTTTTGGCCTCAGGGAAATCTTCAGATTATGAAAAATATTGGCCGCAGTGGCGCGGGCCTTTTATGACGGGCGTATCTCCGAATGGAGATCCCCCCCTCGAGTGGAGTGAGACGAAAAACATAAAATGGAAAATTGCCATTCCCGGAAAAGGACATTCCTCTCCAGTCATTTGGGGAGATCAAATTTTCATATTGACAGCCGTTGAGACCGATAAAGGGATGCAACCGGCTGAAAAGAGTGAAGCTCCACAGAAAGGTCGTCGCGGCATGCCTGTTGACAGGACCACAAAGATCCATAAATTTGTCATTTTTTCGATCAACCGGCAAAACGGAAAAATACTCTGGCAGCACACTGTGAGAGAGGAAGTGCCTCAAGAGGGAACTCACGAAATGGGCAGTTGGGCCTCACATTCACCGGTGACGGATGGCGAGCATGTCTACGCCTACTTCGGTTCACGCGGTCTGTTTTGTTTTGATATGAAAGGAAAGCTCAAATGGGAGCGGGATTTTGGTCAACTGGAAAAAAGGATGAATTTTGGCGAAGGAAGTTCACCTGCACTTTATGAGGATAAGATCATCGTGAATTGGGATCACGAAGGCCAATCGTTCATTATCGCTCTCGATAAAAGGACCGGCAAAGACCTCTGGAAGGTCGATCGAGATGAGGGCACATCGTGGGCAACACCTCTTGTTGTCGAGAACAATGGGAAGCTTCAGGTTGTTACATGTGCCACTAAGCTTGTGCGAAGTTATGACTTTGGTACAGGCGAATTGATCTGGGAGTGCAGCGGTATGACTCAAAATGCCATTCCATCACCCATGGTGGCTGATGGCATCCTGTATGTTTTAAGTGGTTTCCGGGGAAATGCTCTACTGGCCATTCGGCTAGCGGGCGCAAAAGGCAACATCACAGATTCAGATGCCATTGTCTGGAAACATGACAAGGATACACCCTATACACCTTCGGGACTGCTTTTCGATAATAAACTGTATTTTCTCAGAAGCAACAATGGGATCCTCTCCTGTTTCGATGCCGAGACAGGTGATGAACATTACAGTGGGCAGAGACTTGAAGGAATGGGGAATGTGTTTGCTTCGCCTGTTAGTGCGCAAAACCGAATTTATGTTGTGGGCCAAAAAGGCACCATGTACGTGATTAAACATGGTCCTGCGTTTGAAGTTCTGGCTAAGAATAAGCTGGATGATAATTTTAGTGCGTCACCTGCAATCGTGGACAATACACTCTACTTGCGTGGATATAAAAATCTTTACTGTATTGAGCAGGACTAGCCCAAACGAAAAAAAAGGGGCAGGTTGCTTTCTTGCCCCGATTAAGTAGTGGTTGTGATAATGGGTCTTTAGCAGTCTCTTCAATGAATGGCAAAAATTATTTGTCAGGAGCTTTTCGGTCTATTTGTTATTTTTCAATACTTTCTCCTTCAATCGAGATACGAGAGTGTCACGGCCTTCGAATGAGGGCGTCTTTGACTCCAAATGTATGCTGTGGTAGAATTATGCCAGGAATTCGAGAGAGCGATTAGAGGACCAAAGAAGAGAAAAAAAATTCCCATCTCAAAAAATTCCCCTTATTGGAGTTTCGTAATTCGTGTTGGAACATCTGTTCTTTTTTTTCCTGGATTACAGGAAAAAGCACAGATAGAAGAATGACTGACATACAGCGCGAAGAGAATAAGAATTTTCAATTTAGTCCTTGATAGAGACTTTAAGGAAGATTCATTGTTTTGAATAATGTTTTTAGTAGAGAGAATAGAATCGATATCTTGCTTCTATCTCCTAAATAAACATTATTTGTCAGAGAAGAATTAAGAACAAAAGGAGAAAAGAATGCAAGGTAAAAAACTTTATGTTGGAAATTTTAGTTATTCTGTGAGTAAAGAAGATCTGGAAAATTTGTTTTCTACACATGGAAAAGTCACAGAAGTCAATGTGATTGAAGGCAGAGGTTTTGGATTTGTAGAGATGTCCGAACCATCTGAAGCCGAGAAAGCAAAAGAAGCGTTGAACGGTTCTGACTTCAAGGGACGCACTTTGAGAGTGGATGAGGCTCGACCACCCAGAGATCGTAAGCCTGGAGGAGGAGGGTTTAAAAAAGATTTTCGAAGATATTAAGATAAAAGAAAGAAGATCCAGATTTAGTAAGAAAGGTCCGGTCTTTTTATTCGATCAGAAATTAAAGGAACTCAAAGAGTCCTGTCGAAAATGCCCTCTGTCTCCTTTTATTGAAGGGGAAAATATGATGCACCATGGATAAGACCATTCTTCTTAAAGTCAAATAAGTGAACAATCACAGAATTTTTTTAGATGTCTTCAACAGGGATCAAATGGAATTAATTCTTGGAATCTGAAGGCTGTCAACTGCATGGTACATCTTGAGGTTGGATTTTAACTGTAATAAATTCCAATTAAGGATAGTCAATGAAAAGGTACGAGAGAACAGAAAGAAAAAAAAGGGAAAAGAAAAGAGAGAAAAGAAAGAGAGAGAGAAGAAAAAGAAGAAGTTAGAGTGTATTTGATTTGAGGCTAGACTGAGGAAAACAGTGGGCAATGCAGTATTCGAAGCTATGAATTCTACTGCGTGGCAGCTCTTCCGTTTCTCAGAGCCTCTTTTATCCGGGCCGGTGTCATGGGGAGTACAGACATCCTGATACCTATGGCATCGTAGACCGCGTTCGTTATCACTCCACCCATTGAAGTAATGGCCGGCTCTCCACATCCCTGGGGAGGCATTTCAGGATTATCCAAAAGTACGGTTTCTATCTTCGGTTGCCATGAAAAACGGGGAATCTCGTATGTGTCGAAGTTTTCATCCAGAATCCTGCCGTTTTTAAACCGGATTTCTTCGGTTAAACAGTAGCCAAGCCCCATGGTAACGCAGCCTTCGATCTGAATTCTAACTCCTTCAGGATTGATCACTTCGCCGGTGTCCTGAGCGCACACCACCCGTTCCACACGGATTTCCCCTTTTTTCTCATCGATTTTGACCTCAGCCATGGTGGCTAAATACGTGCCCAGATAATCCGTGCATGCGATTCCATAGCCCTTTCCGCTTGGAGCCTCCGAGAAGGATCGTCCAAACTTCTCTGCGGCAGCGTTGAGGACTTTTTTCATCCTTTTATCCGTTAAATTGTGCAGCCGGAACTCCAGGGGATCCATGCCTGCGCTTTTAGCCATGACGTCGATGTGGGATTCGATAGCAAACACATTGGTGTTGCTGCCAGGGCCGCGCCAGGCACCCACACCGAAGGGATGAGTCCTGCCTCCTCCTCTGCCTCCCCATCCTCCGTAGGAAAGAACACGGTGGTGAGGGATGTTGTAGAACGGCTGAGAGCTTCTGCTGCCTGCAAAGTAATTGTGATATTCCCAGAAAACGATTTGATTTAAACTGTTGAGACCTGATCGAATTTCTATAATGGCTGCTGGCCGGAAAGTGTCATAAAAGAATTCTTCCTTCCTGCTCCAGGCCACCTGCACTGGTTTTTCGCTCAATTTGGCAAGCAGGGCTGCCTCGACGACCTGTCTTCCGCTGTTTTTTCCACCAAAACCACACCCCACAAAAGGCGTGATCACACGGACATTCTGGAGGGAAAATCCCAGGGCCTGGGCGACATCTCCCTGGGCTCTGAATGGTGCTTGAGTTGAAGCCCAGACGGTGGCTTTATCTCCTTCTATCTTTGCCACAGCTGTATGGTTTTCTGGAGGCGCATGAGCGACATAATGATTGAAGTATACCTCGTCGAATGTTTTACTGGCCAGGGCTTTTCCCTCATCCAGATTTCCTGCTTCTGTAACGATTTCACCACCCGAGGCAGAACCTTTCAGATGTTTAAAGATTGATTTATTGTCCTGCGTATTCGTGGACGGTTCGAATGGGGCTTTGATCAATCCAAGGGCTTTATCTGCCACATCGCGGTGTTTATGGAGAACTGCGATCATATCTTCATTCCGGATTATCTGAATATCCTTGATATTTTCAGCGGCAGAGGTGTCCACATTTTTAAGTTTCGCTCCGTGAGCCGGTGGCCTCACAATCCTGGCATACAGCATTCCCGGCAAACGGATATCTCCTGCAAACTTGGCTTCTCCTGTGACCTTCGCCCGTCCGTCCAAACGGTCTGTGGGTTTTCCAGAAATAGTGTGCTGAGAATAATGTTTGATGGGTGGTTTCTTCTCAAGGTGTCTCTCGATTTTTTTCCCTTTAGTCAACTGGGCATAAGAGACTTTTTTTTCTGGATTTTTTGTTACAAAGATAATGCCATCCTTCACCTTCATTTTTTCCTGAGCTGTGCGAAGGTGTTCCGCAGCCAGCTGGAAGAGAACGGTCCTGGCTTCTGCCGCGGCCTGGCGAAGGGGAGGGCCAAAGTACTTAGTACTCCTGGAGCCGAAAGTCCCAGCATCCCAGGGACAGAGTGAGGTGTCCCCCATGATCATGTCCACGCTGTTGAGTGGTACATCGAGTTCTTCGGCCAGCATCTGCGCAAATGAGGTGATTACACCCTGTCCCATCTCGATCTTGCCGCTGAAGCAGGTGACCCGTCCATCCTCTCCTATCCTGAGATAGGCATTGAAATCCTCTGGATATCCGCGACGACGCCTCGCTTGCTGAAGCGCGAGTGAATCTCCAACAGTGAAAAGAATGACAATTCCCCCTCCCATGAGTTTGAGGAATTCCCGGCGGTCAAGCGTGCCTGGATTGAGATTTTTTTCCAGATCAAACGGAATAAATTCGTCGTCTTTCATGATCTCTGTCCTTTCATGGTCTGGGCCGCAGTCTGGATGGCTTCGATGATTCGGTTATAGCTTCCGCATCGACACAAGTAACCCTCCATGGCCTCAACTATTTCCTTGCTGGTCGGTTGAGGATTCTTCAATAGCAGGTTGTGTGCTCCAAGGATCATGCCCGGAGTACAAAATCCACATTGGAGCGCATTATGCAGCATAAAGGCTGTTTGAAGGGGGTGAAGTTTTCCGTTATCCTGGAGTCCTTCAATGGTCGTGACTTCTTTCCCATTCACTTCCTGTACAGGGTATTGGCAAGATAGGACTGCTTCATCATTGATAAGTACAGTGCATGCTCCACAAAAACCCTCTCCGCAACTGTATTTGGTACCTGTGAGTTCAAGATCAGAACGCAGAACCCACAAAAGCATACGTTCTGGCGATGTGGTCACGCGTACAGTTTTTCCATTGAGATTAAAATTAAAGGTTTTTTCCATCTGAAACCTCCATTTCAGGTCGTTACAGCAGTATGGACTCAGGCCTCATCCAGGTCTTTTCTTGTCAGGCCATCTTAGAATATACTGGGTGTACTCCTACCCGGATATGATCATTTCAACTGCGGCGCTAACTAGGATGAGAAGATCAGTTTACTTGTTGTCCAGCATGGGATCCCGGCGAACAGAGACCTTTCCTGTGTATGTTTTTCCGTTAGCAGTGAGCTTTACGGCGTAGATTCCCGGTTCGGCGACAGCCGCGCCTCTTCCCCGGCCAAATCCGCCTCTAAACCGCATGCCTCCACCGAAGCCGAGCGCCTCATAGGCTTTTCTCTGAATGTCCATCGCCTCTCTGTAGGTGAGACCAGGTTGTTTGAGCTGCTCTTGAACCCTTTGCACCACTTTTTTAGCTGCTTCCTCAACTTCTGTTCTCTGAAGCATCCTATCCATCATTGTCTGCATCTGTGTGATGCTCTGTTTCAGCTGATCAGGTGCAGGATCAAACTGCATGTCCCACATCAGGCGGGAGATTCCCGCGTCAGCATCTTTGAGAGTATAAGTCGTCTTGAGGTTCCCCGTTGAATCCGTGATCTCGATATTCACAGGACCGGACAGTTTATCCTTGAGATAAAAATTAATCGCTGCTCCTGAGGGAGGATTTTCTCCTTGAAAAAAGAGGTTTCCGCGCCCATAACCACCCCGGCTCTGTCTTAGCCACTGGGTGCCCGGCCGCTCGCTCTCGAAGAGGAAAGCCTCCGAGGACAGGACCTTATCTGTAGCCTGCTGGAGAGGTGAGATATCGTCCAGAATCCATATGCCGCGCCCGTGAGTTCCTGCGATTAGGTCATTTTCCCTGGGGTGGATCATCAGGTCATGAAAAGCCACTGTCGGCATGTTCAGACTGAGGCTCCACCAGGTTTTCCCACTGTCATTGGAAAAGAACACGGCAAATTCTGTTCCGACAAAAAGGAGATTTCTGTTCTTCAGGTCCTCGCGGATAACATAAACCGGCCCTCCATCCGGGAGATTCCCGGAGATGTTTGTCCAGGTTTTGCCGTAGTCCTCAGTCTTGAACACATACGGCTTGAATAGATCACTCCTGTGCCCTTCGAATGTCAGGTAGCAGGTGCCCTCGGCAAAACGAGAGGCTTCGACGCGGCTCACCCAGATCCCTTCGGGGACGTCCGGGACATTGTTCCGCACATTCGTCCATGTGTTTCCACCGTCTCGTGTCAGCTGGACATTGCCGTCATCCGTGCCGGCCCATATGAGGCCTGGTATGATCGGGGATTCGGATATGGTGGTGATGGTGCAGTGCGTTTCCGCTCCTGTCTGGTCGAGCGTGATTCCGCCGGTGGGTTTACTGTGTTTATCAGGATTGTTGGTAGAAAGGTCGGGGCTGATGATCTGCCAGTTGTCACCACGGTTGACTGATTTGAACAAATGGTCACCGCCGAAGTAAATCGTGCGGGGATTGTGATGAGAAATGAGGATAGGCGAACTCCAGTTGAAGCGGAAAGGAGATCTCCGGCGTCCAAACATGCTTGGCTGGGCTTGCTGTGCCTGTGCTTCACCTTCTCTCCTTGCGGTCTGCGGCACATGATCTTTCCAGTTGTAGGTATTCTGCTGTGATGGTCTGATCCGAGTGGTCTCTCGAGTCTCCACGTTCACCCGCATGATCGATCCGCCCTGGCTCTCGCCGTAGACAATGCGCCAGTCAGTGGGATCATTCTGCGTGTAGAAGCCATCTCCCCCGCCGATATTGAACCAGAAATCTGTCAGGATCGCTCCTTCGCGGCTCATGCTGGGACCACACCAGGTTCCGTTATCCTGAAGGCCGCCGTAGACGTAATACGGATCTCGATTATCTGCGCTTATTGCATAAAACTGCGACAGGCAGAGGTTGTCGAAGAAAACCCAGGTTTTGCCACTGTCATAAGTGATAGATGCGCCTCCGTCCTGCCCCACATAGAAGCGGTTCTTATTGGTCGGGTCGAGCCACATGGTATGAAAATCGGGATGGAGGCCCGTTATTGTCTTTAACGTCTTTCCTCCATCTTCGGAGTACTGCATGCTGGATGTCAGATAATACACGAGCTTGTCGTCAAAAGGGTTGATGTAGATGTGGCTGTAGTAGAATGGCCGGACGTTCGACCGGTTCATGTATTTCCATGATTTCCCGGCGTTTTCGGACCTGTAGATACCGGTTCCGAGTTTCGACATATCGTTGTATTCGGGATTAGGTTTCTGAGTCTGACCTTCACGGATCGTCCTCTGAGGTTGATAGCTGTGCTCGACAACGGCCATCAAGACCTTCGGATTGCTGCGGGAAATGGCCAGCCCGATCCGTCCGAGGTCTCCGGACGGAAGTCCCTTGGTCAGCTTGTTCCAGGTTTTTCCACCGTCCGTTGTTTTATAAATACCGCTGTTCGGCCCCCCGGAATCAAAACGCCAGGGCTGGCGCAGCCGCTGCCAGAAACCGACATAGAGGATATCCGGATTCGTGGGGTCCATGACGAGGTCAATGGCGCCGGTTTTACCGTCATCCGGAAGTCCATTCGTGAGTTTCTGCCAGGTCTTTCCACCGTTCTTTGTCTTGAACAGTCCCCGGTCCCCGGAGTATCCCCAGGTGTGTCCGGTTGCCGCGGCATAAACGATATCAGGACTTGTCGGATGGGTGAGAATCCGGGCGATCGTATGCGTGGTTTCTAGGCCCATTCGGGTGAATGTTTTGCCGCCATCAGTGGATTTATAGATACCGTCGCCCCAGGCAATGCTGTTCCTGGGGCATTCTTCGCCTGTACCTACCCAGATGATACTCGGATTTTTCTGAAAGAACGCCACATCGCCTATAGATGAGGAACCGTACTTATCGAATATCGGCTCCCATGTCGTTCCCGCATTCACGGATTTCCAGACGCCCCCGGATGCACTGGCGACAATGACTTGTGTGAAGTCATTGTCCAGAGCTTCAAAATCCGAAATGCGGCCGACCATATTCGCCGGACCGACGTTCCGCCATTTGAGGTCCTTGATCAGGTTTTCCTCCGGACTCTTGGAAAAGAAAGGACTTGTCATGCCAAGAATCAGACAGATGAGGAGTACTGCCCGAGATGTGTTTTTAAAATGCTGTGTCATTCCTTACCTCCTGGATTGAGTTGAATGGTGCTGAAACACTGTTCAGCCATATGATAAGCAGTGTTGATGAATAAAAATTTTGACATGCTTTTTGCGATTGCTTGAACATGCGATGTGCCGTTATTCAAACATGAGATGAGTCACTATATATATAAAAAAAA
>DAOVAM010000277.1 GCA_030671065.1 Candidatus Aminicenantota bacterium | reverse complement strand
GGGCTCCGCAAAGGTTCCGTTTATCGCTAAAAACGAAGAAGCGAAGGTGTTCTTCGGTGAAGACCGGCAGATCCGGATCAAACATGAACGGATCAAAAGGGAAAAGAGTCCACCTGGCTTTTTAGGAAAGAACGAGCGGATCAAACTCGTCTATAAAATAACGGTCCAGAACCTTCGCAACACCAAAGTTGACATCGAAATCCAGGATCAGCTTCCGATCAGCCAGAACACCAAGATCGAGATAAAAGGCCTGACTATCAATCCCGAGCCATCCAAGAAGAATGAGAAAGGCTTTCTCACCTGGACGTTGACCCTGGAACCTCAAGCAAAAAGAGAGATTCTTATCGGGTTCACGATCGAGTACCCCAAGGGGACCACCATCAGAGGAATTTAGGTCAAAATCCTCTTAAAATCTGGCTTCATGGGGCCGGCCATCATCGAATCCCTTTATCCCTTTTGATTAAGGACTTGATAAGTCACACAAATCCTGCAATACTTTCCCTGAGGTATTACCGCATTCGTAAAGAATGGGGAAAGGAAGTCAGAATGAAAGAAAAAGACATCTCAGAATACAGCCAGAACGATCCTTTCGAAAATGAAGAAAGAGATCCATTGGATCATGACAAGAAATGTTTTTCGGACCATGATGAAGACGACCTCCCAGAGCACGAGGAAGAAGTAGAATACGAGGAAGAAGAGCATGAAGACATAGAAGTTGAAAAAGCTGAAGGAGAAGTGGAAGAAAAAGAAGAACCAGAGGAGGAGGAAGAAAGAGAGGAAGCGGAGGAAGTAGAATACGAGGAAGAAGAGGTCGAGGAGGTCCAGGGCCAGGAACAGCTGCAGCCACAAGGTCGATTAGAGGAGGAACCGGAGAGTGAGGAAGAAGGTCCGCTCGCGGGCATTGACCTCAAAAAAGAGGTTGGAAGAGCAGAGAGAAGGATACGAAAATACATCCGGCAGACTCCGTTGGAGTATTCACCCTTTTTCAGCCAGGAAGGTAACTGTGAAGTTCACCTCAAACTGGAAAACATACAGTTGACCGGATCGTTCAAGCTGCGGGGAACTATGAACAAGCTCCTCTCTCTCTCCAAGAAAGAAAGGAAAAGCATTCTGGTCACTGCCTCATCCGGAAATCACGGCGTGGCGTTTGCCTATGCGCTAAAAAAATTGGGATTGAAAGGAATCATCTATCTACCCGGATACACATCCAAGGCCAAGCTCGATTCCATCAAATACTATGACGTTGTTTTGAAAATGTTCGGTACGGACTGTGTCAAAACAGAAATTCATGCCAGAGAAGAGGCAGAGAAGAATGATTTCTTGTATATCCCTCCTTATAATGACCTCAAGATAATCGGCGGCCAGGGAACAGTCGGGATCGAACTGAAAAGACAGCTCGAACAAATTGATGTGGTGCTCGTTCCCGTTGGTGGAGGAGGCTTGATCTCCGGTATCGCTGGATACCTTAAATCTCTGGACGAAAACATCGAGATCGTCGGCTGCCAGCCCTTGAATTCCGCAGTCATGGCCGAATCCATCGAAGCCGGAGAGATCATTGAAATGGAATCCCAACCCACACTGTCAGACGGCTCGGCCGGGGGTATCGAGAAAGGATCGATCACGTTTGACATCTGCCAAAAATACGTCAATGATTTCATCCTCGTCTCTGAGGAAGAGATCAGGGAAGCTATAAAGCTGGTTTTGGAAAAACATTCAATGCTCATCGAAGGCGCTGGTGCTCTGACAGTGGCGTCCTTCATGAAGGCCAAAGATAGTTTCAAGGGGAAAAACGTCGTCCTGGTCATCAGCGGCGCAAAAATCTCTATGGACATATTGAAAGAAATCCTTTCATAATTGTTAAAATTGACAAAGACCTATAACCTGACTCAAATCAAGACGGCTCTGCATAATATCGATACACTCTGCACTCCTATCGAGGAGACAGAAAAACGAGGTTGACATGAAAATCGAAATTTTTAAACTGGAAAGGACTCAATCCCTGTATGAAAACACAGTGGATTACAACCTGACGGAAAGCGGGGTTCATCCTTATACGCTGGAGGAGCTGCTGGATAAGGAGGAGATTGAAAACCTGCTTTCCCTGCGGCTGGGCTACGGCCAGACGAACGGCTCCATTGAGCTGAGAGAAGCAGTCAGCCGACTCTACCCAGGAGCAGACCTGGACAACGTGCTCATCACGAACGGTTCGGCTGAAGCCAATTTTATCAACATCTGGTGCAACTTGGAGGCCGGAGACGAACTCCTTCTAATGGTACCGAATTACATGCAGATGTCGGGAATCGCCCGGTCTTTCGGCGTTACGGTGAAGCTTTTTCACCTCAAAGAAGAGCTCAACTGGGGTCTGGACCTCGAAGAGATAAAAGCCCTGATCACGCCCCGGACGAAAATGATCGCCGTGTGCAATCCGAACAACCCCACCGGCGCGGTCCTGAGTGAAGAGGGGATGAAAGAAATCATCCGCCTGGCCAAAGAGGCAGATGCCTGGATCTACTCGGATGAGGTGTACCGGGGCGCGGAACTGGATGGAAAGGAAATCCCTTCATTCTTTGGGCTGTACGATAAAGTAATCGCTTGCTGTGGGCTCTCCAAGTCCTATGCACTT
>DAOVAM010000030.1 GCA_030671065.1 Candidatus Aminicenantota bacterium | reverse complement strand
GTTGGCAATGATATTGAAGACAAAAGTGTCATTGCGAGCGCAGCGTGGCAATCTCGCGGAGAAAAATTATGTTATTAGGGGAATGAAGATATCTTTTTTATGAGATTGCCACGCTTCGCTCGCAATGACATCCAAAAAGTGTTACCAAATTACTGAGCGCGTACAGCAGGCACTTTTTTTTGAAAAAGTAGCCTGTCCCCTTTTTTACTTTTTTCTTTCCAATACGCCGAGGATTCCAGAGAGAACAATGATTGTCGATAAAAAGCAGGCGCCCACTCCAATAAACATAGCTACACCGAGGCTGGCAAATCCCGGCCAGACGGAAAACACGAGAGAACCAAAGGCAAGCATTGTGGTTGCACTGGTGAGAAGAATCGCCTTTCCTGTGCTCGAAATAACCTGAGTGATTTTTCCTTTTCCTTCGATTCGCCAACGGTGCACGATATGCACTCCATCATCCACTCCGATCCCGATGATCATCGGAAGTCCCATAATATTCACAACATTCATTTTTATTCCGAACAAGCCCATCAAACCCACCATCCAGAAAATGCCTATGGTCAATGGGATCATGGCCATGAGTGCATGTCCTGGTTTTCTGTAATCCACCCAGAGAACAAAAAAGACAACAACAAGAGCGAGCAGGATCGCATTTCTCCCATCCTTTCCGATAACCTCTATCAGAGCCCTGAACACAGGCGGCATTCCAGTGGCGTTTTCATTGACTCTTTCCAAGTCTCCGACAAAGCGCTTTAAAAATTCAGCATCCTGCCAGATGTTATCTGCAGGAAAAACAGTGACCAAAAACTGTGTCCTATCCGTGTTGGAGTACCTGTCCAGAACCGTGATGGGGAGATTCCCAAGCTGAAGAGTTTCTACAGATGCCATGTGAAGAACGGATTCTTTAAAGCGAGGCGCAAAACCTTTCTGGAATTCTCTCAATCTAGCTGATGCCATTGTCGTGTCTCTCTCTAAGACTCTTATAAGATTACGGATGAGACTCCTGGGCTCAGGATCGTCAGCCTGTCCCACAATTTCAGAACATTTCCTATCCACCTTGTCCTGCCCACCAAGATAAGCCATGTCCTGAATCTCCATGATGTTCATTTCCAGCCGCTCAAACTCCTGAAGGAATTTATCCAAACTGTCTTTTCTGAAAGTGTTGAGAGGTCCAGAACTCTGTATGGCCTTACGAATCTCGTTAATCAGAGGGATTCTTTTTTCCTGCTGTTCTTTTGAAGGAAAGTAGACTGAAATATCCTCTGTCACGGCCACCGAGCCAAAGTTCTTGAGTTTTTCAGTGAGTTCCCTCGACTCCTCCACACTCTTGGCCAGGATCAACGCATAATCCATGCTCAGGTCGAACTTCTCGAGCACAGTATCCTGCAGTGTGATCGAAGGCAATCCCTTGGGCTCCATATTCATGTAGTTCTGGTCAAAAGTAATTTGAGTTGCACAAAAAATCAACACTGCTGTCCCGAGAAGAGAGGCAAAAAGAGTGACCATATATCGCTCGGACAGATATTTTCCCATGTTGCCGAGAGTTCTGAATGAGATGTCTTTTGTGACAAATTCTTTCTTTATTTTTCCTTTCTGTTTTTTCTTCTCTATCCGGCGTTCACGAAAAACCAATAGAGCCGGCAAAAAGAGAAATGTGGAAACCAATATTGTCAGTAGACCCACACCGGTGACGATGCCCAGCTCTTTCATTCCTCGGGAACTGCTGATGCTCAATGTCAGGAATGCGATACTTGTCGTTAATCCTCCAGTCAAGATTCCTTTTCCTGTTTTAAGAAAAGTTTCTTCCATGGCCCCATCGATCGGCTTCCCCAAAGATCGTCCCTCTGTGAAACCGGAGATCATGTGAACCGAAAAATCTATCCCTAAACCGATCAGGATCACAGTCATCATGTAGGTCATGATATTCAGAGTTCCGACAAAGAGTGCGGCAGCTCCGACGGCCCAGATGATACCGACAATCAGGTTCGAAAGGGCTAAGACAGGAGCTATCCACATTCTGAAAGAAAAGACCAGCAGGAAAAACACAGCAATCAAGGCAATGAACGTAGTGGAGCCTATACTTTTTTCGCCATAAACCATCTCATCATGGCCGACCGGCATTATGCCTGTGAGACCGGCTTCTACATCCGGATATCTCTCTAAAACCCGATCGATCACACCCTGGATAGCATCCACACCATCAACCACTTTACTCAAATCCCACATGGTGAAGTTTGGAATGACGTTCATGATGAGGGTTGTCTTGTCGTACGAGAGAATATAGGGTTCACCGAAAAGGAGCTTGTCGCTAGCCTGTTGTGTGAGGGCCTCCAAACTGAGTGACTGAGAATCCAAAGACACACTCTCTTCCACAAATTTCTGCAAGGTGGTGATGAGGTTTTGGATACCATCCAAAAACCCAAAAGCTCCGTCTTCTTTCTCCCGGGAAGAAAGAGATTCCTCACGGCCAACATATTCCTTCTCCAGGCTATTATTAATATTCGTCAACAACGGAACAAGGTTGGGATTCGTGTACATATCTTTCATGTTTTCTAAATCATTCGCTTTGATAAGCATCAGTCCATGACGCTTTATAAAATCCATTTCCAGCGTGTAATCCACCCGTCTGACAAACAGAGTACTATCTTTTGTGTCGAAAGACTCTTTGATCAGAGAAAAAGCCTCCTCAGCAAAAGCCTTGATTTTTTTCTCCTCGCCCTGGACAACTACAACTATGCTCGTTGCAGAGACGAATTCATTGATGATTTTATTATACTGAACCGTTCTCCTATCCTTAGAGGGCAAAAGGTCTGACCAACGCATGGTGATTTTGATCTGTGAAGCAAAAAGGCCGAAGACAACGGTTAAGACTCCGACGACGGCCAGCATCCGCAAGGGATGACGCACATGCATCCCTGCCAAGCTTTTTAGAATTTTCTCACGCATCGCTCATCCTCAATGACATCCTCAGAGCAATCATACTTCGCGAAACACCTCTTGTCCACATGTTCACAATGACACTCATATCCACTCACACTTTAGTGTTTAAAAAGATTGGAGGTTCATGTATGATGGTGTTAGGACGAATGGATCAAAGTCACAGTCATCTTTATGGATCCAGAAAAAATATCTGGAAGGAAAAATCTGCCCAAGAAAAAACTTGACAATACACTACAATTATTATAGGATAGATATTGTATCTTTAAATATAGAAAGGAGCAGCAAATGAAAAGATTTTCAGTTCCTAGAGTTGCCCATTGTGGAGAAGGCTGTCATAGCTCATCCTGAACAAGATGTAAAACTGTTTGAATACGAATCGTTTTTAAATATTTATCGAAGCGGCCTTATTCCTGTACAAGGAATAAGGCCTTTCTTTTTATGAGACTGCTTCACTCCATTCGCAATGACATTATAAAAGCGTTACTGAACTATTAAGCTTGCACACCAGTTTCCTTTTCTGCACTCCAAAAGAGAATAAAAAAAGAACCTCTAGACTGGAAGTTTCAGCACTCCTATCATTTTATACTCTTCTCTGAATACATGATTCTATCGATAATTTCTGAAGTGGACCGGCCTTCCAGATAAGGAATGATCATCACTCTTCCTCCTGCATTCTCGACCTCTCTTTTTCCCACCACATCTTCGGGTTTCCAATCTCCTCCCTTGACAAGGACATCTGGCAGCAAAGCAGCAATGATTCTTTGGGGAGTCTCTTCAGAGAATGTAACGAGATAATCGATATCCCCGATGGCTTCTAATACTTCGAGTCTTTCTTCCAGAGGAAAGATAGGACGTGATCCCCCTTTTATTTTCCTGATGGATTCATCCTCGTTCACAGCGACAATGAACACATCCCCTTGTTTCTTCGCTTCCCGGATGAGGTGGATGTGCCCGCTGTGAAGAAGATCAAAACATCCATTGGTGAGAACGACTTTCTTTTTTTTGCGTCTCAGTTCTTCACGGATTTTTATGAGGTCTTCGAACTTTTTAAACTTTTTTTTCATCATCATTTCTATCCTTGCAGTCCCCCTATTTCCTCCCCCGAAATATTTCTTCGGCCTCTGAGGTGTCGTTTCCCTCTTCATCATACAGAATAAACGGAGGCAAAGTGGTCTCTTGCTCAGAAGTAAAACTCCACGATGTCAAGATTTGGTTCGGGGAACTCTCCTTCCTCGAATAAACAAACCGAATGGACTCCATTATTAAGCCATTCCTCTCCGCTGCCTGCAGCAACTCTTTTTTTCTTTTTGCCTGAAAGATAAAATAAGCTCTCCCTTTCTTTTTGAGGAGCTTCCCTGTCCTCTCCATTATATCAAAAATATCACACTTCAATTCATGCTTGGCTATAGATCTCTCTTCAGAAGAGCTGAGATGGCCTTCCCCTTTTCTTATGTAGGGCGGATTAGAAAAAATAACGTCAAATTTTTTTTCAGGCTGAAATTTCCGCAAATCCATGTGAATCACCGTAATTTTCTTGTCAAGGCTGTTGATTCGAACGTTTCTTCGGGCAAGGTCGGCCAATGACTCTTGAATCTCAACCGCAGTGATATGTTTAAAGGGCTTAATGCTCAAGAGAAGGGAAATGATGCCGTTTCCAGTGCCCAGTTCCAGGATTACATCCTCAGGTCTGGTCTGAATGAAGTCAGCTAGAAGAGGAGCATCTACCGAGAAACGGTAACCTTTCTTTTTTTGAAGGACGAGAATTCGACCCATGTAGAAAGAATCAAGAGTTTCATCCTCACCCTTCAGCGGGCTGCTGATTTTCATCTTCGATTGATTCAGTAAAAACAAGCACTTCCTCAGGAAGGACTTCCGCATAACCTCCCTGAACAGATAGGCCTTCTTCTCTTCCAGCCAAATGGTATGTGATTTCTCCCTCACCCAAGGCGAGAACCAGAGGACGATGGCCTGGGAGAATCCCCAAATACCCTTCAAGGCTGGGAAGCGAAACCTCCTGCACCTCTTCATCGACAAGAAGATTCCGCGAAGAAATGACTTTGAGCCGGAGAGATGAAGGAAGATTATTTGTCATGCTGCTCTCAATTCTTCGGCGCGCTGGACGACCTCATCGATACTCCCCATCATGTAGAATGCCTGCTCTGGTTTACCATCGTGTAAACCCTCCACTATCTCTTTGAAACCCTTCACGGTCTCTTCGACAGATACATATTTACCAGGCCTTCCGGTGAACTCCTCAGCCACGTTGAACGGTTGGGAAAGGAACCGCTGGATCTTTCGGGCGCGAGCCACGATGAGTTTGTCCTCTTCAGACAGTTCTTCAATTCCCAGAATGGTGATGATATCCTGAAGGTCCTTATATCTTTGAAGAATTTCTTTCACGTCTCTGGCAGCCTGGTAATGTTCCTTCCCGATAACACTGGGTTCCAGTATGCGGGAAAATGATGACAGAGGATCAACAGCAGGGTAGATTCCCATTTCAGTCAGCGCCCGCGAAAGGTTGGTCGTGGCATCGAGATGGGAGAATGTAGTGGCCGGCGCAGGATCCGTAAAGTCATCTGCAGGAACATAGATCGCCTGGACGGAAGTGATCGAACCCTTTTTTGTGGACGTGATCCTCTCTTCAAGCTCTCCCAGCTCGGTGGCCAGATTCGGCTGGTAGCCGACCGCAGAAGGCATCCGTCCCAACAGAGCAGAAACCTCTGAGCCGGCCTGGACAAAACGAAATATATTATCGATGAAAAGAAGGATATCCTGATTCATCTCATCCCTGAAATATTCAGCCACAGAGAGAGCCGCTAATCCGACTCTCAGCCTTGCTCCTGGAGGCTCGGTCATCTGGCCATATATCAAAGAGGTCTTATCGATAACTCCTGATTTCTTCATTTCCAGCCAGAGGTCATTCCCTTCTCTGGTTCTTTCTCCTACTCCAGCAAAAACAGAATAACCTCCATGCTTTTTCGCCACATTGTGGATAAGCTCCATGATAATAACGGTCTTTCCAACTCCTGCTCCTCCGAAAAGGCCGATTTTTCCACCCTTTAAAAAAGGCTGGATGAGGTCTATCACTTTGATCCCGGTCTCGAACATTTCGAGCTTTGTGCTCTGATCATCCAGTGATGGAGGTGACCGATGGATGGAGTATCTCGTTTTGGCATTGATAGGGCCTAAATGATCCACCGGTTCTCCAATGACATTGATCAAGCGTCCCAGAGTTTCCTCTCCCACTGGAACCTGAATCGGTCCGCCCAGGTCCACAGCATTCATTCCTCTAGCCAGCCCGTCGGTGGGATGCATGGAGACACACCTCACCCTATCCTCTCCAAGGTGCTGTTCCGTCTCCACAATAATATCAACGGGAGTCGGAACATCAAATCCTTCGCTCGTGATACGGATTGCATTGTAAATCTCAGGGAGTTCAGTCCCTTTGAATTCGATGTCCACAACTGGACCGATAATCTGGACTACCTTTCCCGTACTCTCTTTTTTCTTCTTTGGTGCTGCTTTCACTTCCACGTCATCCTTTCCATGAGTCTTGTCTTCTTTCTTTGTCATCCTTCTCTCCAAGGCTTCTATTTTTTAGCTAAGGCTTCGACAGCTGTCATGATTTCCAACAGCTCCTTTGTGATGGATGCCTGCCGGATCTTATTCATATCCAATGTTAAATCGCCTACAAGCTCTTCAGCATTCTTGGTCGCATTATCCATGGCCATCATCCGGGCCGCATGCTCCGCAGTGACGGATTCAAAAAAGAAATGCTGAATCTGTTCTTCGACATAAAGAGGAAGGAGTGCCTCAAGCAGAACGCTGCTTTCAGGTTCCCAGTCCGGAAGAAGCTCCTCATCCTCCTGACTCTCCGGAGGGCTGAGGGGAAGAAGCCTGGCTATAGTGATCTTGGGTGCAAGGATGGATTTAAACTCGTTGTACACGACATATACCGCATCCGTCTGGGAAAAAACATAGAGCCGTATCAAGAACTGAGCCAGGTCTTTCAAACCTGACTGATCGAGGTTCTGGACCTGTTCAGAATACGAGCGGTCAACGTGAAAGGGGTGCCTCTTGAAAAAATTCACAGCCTTTTTCCCGATCAAAACCAGATTCACTTGAGCATCCTGGGCCTTTTCTTTAAAAAATGCAAGAGCATCGGCAAGCAAGTTGGAGTTAAACGCCCCAGCCAATCCCTTATCAGAGGTGAGGACCACTCCTTCCACCTTTTTCTCATCCCTTTCAGCAAGGAGGGGATGGCCTCTTTTTTTTGCCCAGAGAACGAGTTTGGCCATGAAGTCAGGCGAGCCATGCCAATACGGGCGGCTCTCCAAGACATGACGCTGCGACTTCTTGAATTTTGCCGTAGCCACTGTCTTCATGGCTTGAGTGATCTGCTGGGTATTCCTGATACTCTTTATTCTTCTTCTCAGGTCGATTAAAGCAGGCATTCTATTCTTTCTCTTCTTTAAACTTGAGATTAAACTCCTTTAAAGCCGCACTGATGGCTTCGTCCAACTCGGGAAGGATTTCCTTCTTCTCTGCGATCTTCTTTATCAGGTCGGCATGATTCTGTTTAAAATACTCATACAATTTTTTCTCATATTCTTTGATCCGGTCAATCCCAAACTCATCCATAAACCCTCTATTCCCTGCATAGATGACCAGTACCTGTTTCTCAACGGCCAGGGGAACGTACTGATCCTGTTTGAGCACTTCAGTGAGCCTCTCACCCCTATCCAGTTGAGCCTGGCTGGCCTTATCCAGCTCTGTTCCGAACTGCGCAAAAGTCACCAACTCGCGGTACTGGGCCAAATCCAGGCGCAGTTGTCCTGCCACCTGTTTCATGGCTTTGATCTGAGCATGCCCACCGACTCTCGAGACAGAGATCCCCACATTAATCGCCGGCCGGATTCCTGCATTGAACAATTCAGGCTCCAGATAGATCTGACCGTCTGTGATAGAGATAACATTTGTGGGGATGTAGCCAGAAACATCTCCTGCCTGAGTCTCGATAATCGGAAGCGCAGTTAACGAACCGCCTCCATGTTTATCATTGTATTTGGCCGCCCTTTCCAGCAGCCTGGAGTGGAGATAAAACACATCGCCAGGAAAAGCTTCTCGGCCAGGAGGACGTCTCAGGAGGAGAGAGATTTCCCGATACGCCGCTGCATGTTTAGAGAGATCATCGTATATAATTAGAGCATGCTGTCCGTTGTCCCGGAAATACTCTCCTATGGCACATCCACTGTAAGGCGCCAGGTACTGGAGAGATGAAGGTTCGCTGGCCGATGCGACAACAACGATCGAGTAATCCATCGCCCCATAATTTTCCAGGGTTTTGATAATGTAGGCAACTGTGGAATTTTTCTGGCCAATGGCCACATAAACACAGATGACATCTTTACCTTTTTGATTGATGATCGTATCTACCGCAATCGCCGTTTTCCCAGTTTGACGGTCACCAATAATCAATTCTCTCTGTCCTCGCCCTATGGGAATCATGGCATCAATGGCTTTAATCCCGGTCTGCAGCGGCTCTTTCACAGGTTGACGGTCAACAACGCCAGGTGCCAGACGCTCTACAAATATATAATCATCTGTTTTGATCGGTCCCTTCTCGTCCAGAGGAATTCCCAAAGGATTCACCACTCTTCCCACCATGGCCGAACCCGCCGGAACCTGGATGATACGGTGAGTGCGCTTGACCATATCTCCTTCTTTTACGAGATGGCTCTCTCCCAGAAGGACAGCACCAACACTGTCTTCCTCCAAATTCAGAGCAACTCCATAAACATCCCTGGGAAACTCCAATAGTTCGTTGTACATCACTCTATCCAACCCATAAATCCGCACAATCCCGTCTCCAACAGATGTGACAGTCCCGACTTCTCGAATATCGACATCTGTCTCATAGCCTTCGATCTGACGCTGGATAATTTTACTTATTTCATTGGCTTTGATTTCCATTTTTCCGCCTACCCTTCGATTATTTTTTCTTTGAGTTTGGATAAATTTCCCTTGATCGATATGTCATAGACAATGTTTTTCTTTTTGATCCAAAGACCACCCACAAGCTCAGGATCAATCCCATATTTTACAACAACGGGTTTCATCTCAATCTGTCCCAATTTCTCCTTCAATATTCTCTTCTGATCATCAGAAAGAGGAACAACTGAAGCCACCTCATATGTATCTATCCCTTTTTCTTGGTTCCATGCATCGGGCAAAGCCTGTATGATCTCAGGAAGAAGGTTGATCCGGTTGTTTTCCATAAGAAGAAGGATAAACCTCACGGCCTTTTTTCCAAAAGAACCTGCGGCCAGAAGTTCTTGAGCGATCTGCATTTTTCGGCTAGTGGGAAGGAATGGATTGAAAAGAATGTCCTTCAGTTTTTTGTTTGTGTTGAAAAGCTCAATAAAAGCAGACAGCTCCCTGTAAAGAGTTGAAAACCCCACCTCGTCCTTGATGGAGTTAACCAGCCCTTGATTGTACCTTTTGACCAGAATCTGACTTTTCATCGAGTTCGCTTAGTTTTTCTATGGACCTGTCTATCATCAGAGATTGAAATTCCGGCGTCATCTTCTTTTTTATCCTTTCTTCTGCGAGCGCTGTGGCCAGAACTGCAGTGTATTCCCTGAGTCCTCTGATTCCCGCACTGATTATGGCATCAATCTCCTGTTTTGCAAAATGCTTTATCCTCTCTGTCTCCTGCTGAGCAAGATGCAGAGTCATATCCCTCTCCTTGCGGCCTTCGTTTTCTGCTTCCTTCATTATTTTTTCTATCTCCTTTTCCAACCCTGCCAACTGCGATTCTATTTCTTTAAGCTTGCGTTCCGCTTCTTTTTTGGAATCCTCAGCCTCCCTCAAGGAAAGCTTAATATCTTGACCTCTCTTCTCAAGAAAGGTCCGGATAGGTTTGTAAAGTAGATAGGTCAATCCACCAAAGAGGATGATAAAATTAACGGTCTTCCCCAAAAAATCCGCGAATCCTGAGGAGTGCTCCTCTTCATCAGTGGACATGAAGACGAGAAACGGCAGTAAAAGTAAGACAAAAAGGATTTTTTTTCTACACATCAGTTTAAAAGCTTCTGCTCAATCCTTTCAGCTAAATCTTTGGTTTCCGATTCCAATTCTTCCTTCAAGCTCTTCACCTTCTTCTCCAGTTGCTTTTTCGCCTCACCAACTTGATTCCGGGTTTCTCCTCTGATTTCCTTCAACATCCGCTCTCTCTCTTTGAGCGCTTCACGTTCAAATTGTTCTTTTATCTTCTGTGCCTGATTTTTGGCTGCCTTCAACTTTTCCTCAATTTCGTTGGTTGCCTGCTCATAGGTCTCCATTGATTTTTTAAAGGCTTCGTTACCTCCCGTGATTCGAGATTCCCGTTCCCGTCTGATTCTTTGAAGGGGCTTGAAAAATATCTTAGTCAGGACAAATACAAGAATCCATACAATTAAAAGAATAACGAGTAAACTTGCATCAATTTCGAGCATTTTATAAAGAAAATGATGAAAAAATGAGGCAAAAATTTATCATTTTTATCTTAAAAAAGCAAGTTGTAAACAATAGGGAACGTTCCCCAAAACATATAATAATAGGAATAATAGGGGTCAGGGCTTGACTTTGGACATTTTAACATCGGGATCATGCCTTATTAGTATGTTTAACGTATAACTTCATTCTAACATTATTCATCCAAACTTTGATAAGGCCTTACCCAGCACTGTCCAAAATCAAGCCCTGACCCCTATTATTCATTAATGGTAGAGATTTGGGGGAAGTCCACATATTTTTTTATTTCACCCACAAGGAAGAGTGAGCCTGCAACTATCACGCGCCCTTCCGAACCAGCACTGCGAACAGCGAGTTTCAATGATTTGAGGGGATCCGGCTCAATAATGATCCGGCCCTTAAAGGCTGAAGCCTGAGCTTCGATATCTTCAGGTGAGGCGGCTTTAAAAAAGGGAAACCTGGTGAGAATGACTTTTTCAGCCAGAGGAAAGAGAATGTCAGTTATTTTCCCGATTTCCTTATCCCTCATCATAGCAAAAACAAGGATAAGAGGAGGAGAAAGAAAATCCTTGATATATTTTTTTAAAACCAGAGCTCCCTCGATGTTATGGGCTCCGTCAAGAATGATAAGAGGCCTTCGGGAAATGACTTCCAGGCGTCCCTCCCATTTAACTCCCTCAATTCCTTCGATGATCTTCTTCTTCTTGAGTCTTTTCCATCGAGTGGACAGGTGCTCTGCAGCAGCAATGGCCACACCTGCATTTTTTCCTTGATGTTCTCCCGGAAGAGAAGGTGAAAAAACGTACTTTTCTCCGTGCGATCGATACACAAAGGAATAGCTCTCTTCTTCTTTTTGAGTTGAAAAGCAACCTTTCCTTTCAAAAACACCAAAAAAGGGAGCCTTGACCTCTTCAGCCCTCTTTTTGATTGTGTCATAAGCCTCGCGCTGTCTGACTCCACAGACCACGGGAATGCCAGGTTTGACAATCCCAGCTTTCTCAAAGGCTATCTGGCTCAGGCTTTCTCCAAGAAATTTTTGATGCTCTCCGGAAATCGTGGTGATAACCGATACACACGGCTCCACTATGTTAGTGGCATCAAATCTTCCTCCCATGCCCACTTCCAGGACAGCCATGTCCACATTCTGTTCTCCAAAGTAAATCAGTGCCATGCAAGTGAGAAACTCAAAGTAGGTGGGAGGAGAACGCAATTTCTTGAACGCAATCAACTCCTCGATCTTTGCTTTGAGGACTGTCAGTATTCTGCAGAAGCTCCGGGAAGAAATCAGCCTGTTCCCGATTCGAATCCTTTCTTCAGGTTTGACCAGGTGTGGAGAAGTAAAAAGTCCGGTTTGAAAGCCATGGAGAGTCAAAATATGAGTGAGCATAGCACAGACAGAGCCTTTCCCGTTGGTTCCGGCAACCAATATGGAAGGGTATTTCTGGTAGGGATTTTTAAAGGAAGAAAGGATCGTTTTGACGTTATCCAGGCCGAATTTAATGCCTAAGTTTTGGATCCTTTCAAGATATTTCAGGCATTGTTCGTATTTCATTCAGGACGGTTGAGGAAGAGGCGTAAAGCTCTTACTAAATAAGAACGGAGATTTTTTCTGCCGACCACATCGTCGAGCATCCCATGTTGGAGGAGGAATTCCGACCGCTGGAAACCTTTGGGTAACTTCTCTTTAATGGTTTGCTCAATGACTCGGGGACCGGCAAATCCTATGAGCGCATTGGGCTCGGCAATATTGATGTCGCCCAACATGGCAAAGCTCGCAGTTACCCCGCCAGTAGTCGGATCAACGAGCAAAGAAATGTACGGAAGACCTGCTTCATCCAATCGAGCGATCGCAGAACTGGTTTTCATGAGCTGCATCAAAGAAAAGACACCCTCCTGCATTCTTGCTCCTCCGGAACAGGAAACGATGATTAGGGGCAATGCCTCCTTCAAGGCCAGCTCTGCAGCTCTTGTTATTTTTTCCCCAACAACTGAACCCATACTTCCCCCCATAAAATTGAAGTCCAGCGCTACGATGATCACGTCCAGACCCCCCATCTTCCCTTTGGCATTCAGCGCAGCATCAGGGAAGGACGTTTTCTTCCTGTTTTCCTCAAGCCTCTTCGAGTATTTCTTGCTATCCACAAACTGAAGCGGGTCTTTTGGAGCAATGTCCTGATCGATGAGCTTATACTTCCCCTTATCGAAAAGCATGTCCAGGCGTTCCTTGGCAGATAACCTGAAGTGAAAATTGCAGGCCGGGCAGACCAGTTGGTTATCGATGATATCCTGTTTATACAGAATCCGGCGGCAGTTGTTGCATCGTGTCCACAAATGATCCATGGTTCTACTCAAAATGAATATATTTACCCGGAAATTATGCTTTTTTGTCTGAAGGAGTTTTCTTCTTAAGCCTCTGGGCAAGCCCCTGAATTACGGAGTCTGCTCCTGGAAGCTCAGGAATATCCGGAATTTCTTCTTCGACAGAAACGTCTTCCTGGATGTATTTCGAGATCTCGCTCAATAGCTTTTTTTTGTCTAGAGGCTTTTCAAAATAACCCGACGCCCCAAAGGTGCGCATCGCCTCATTCCTGTATTGATGTCCTTTATACACGCCGGTAACAATGATTACCGGAACCGTTCCCTTGCTCTCTTTGACTATTTTTTGAGTCAGGTCAAATCCGTGAAGTTTTGGCAGCATGGCTTCAAGGATGACTAGATCCGGTTTTTCAGATTCAAATTTTTCAAAGGCAGAGACACCATCCCTTGCCCTAATGATCTCGACGTTATGATTTTCGAAAAGCTCAGCCAAAGATTCCAGACCCTTCACATCGAAGTCCACAATCAAGATTTTCTTTTCTGCCATAGTCCAATCCACAAAAATTCTAAAATAAACCTATAGGATTGTCAATAAATGCTATCGGATCTGATCAAATATCTACTCCGGATCGGGGAAAAAGAACAAGGGGGGATAAGATACAGGCCTCAGGTTCGAGTATCGGACTCAGTCAGGAACCCAGAGAAATTGCCCCTCTCATAACAAGAAGTACAGGAATGCAGCAGAACCTGTTGCTGCAATTCAGAAAAAAAAAGGAGGAGAACACAGGAGTTCTCCTCCTTGCGGCAAAAAATCTTCCGATTATTTTTTCTTCAAGTAAACATTGCCGCTGAAGGTGGTCAGCTTAACCACTGCTCCACCTTGATTCACGACGCCGGAAAGCTTCCTCTTGTTGATTTCACCCGAGATTTTTATTTCAAAATCGCTATGGATCCTTCCGCTGAACGTTTTTGCTTCGAATTCAAATCCTGAATCTGAAGGAAGGACCATCTCGACAACTCCGCTGTGATTGGTGAGAGTGTATCTTCCATCGCTTTTTATCTTCCCCTCATAGGAGACTGAACCACTTGTAACCTGGGCATCAACTGTATCGGCCTCCGACACATTTCTTAACACTATCTTCCCTGAAACCACAGAAGCCTTAATAGAACCTCTGATTCCTTCAGCATCTATTTTCCCGGATATTGCCTTCAAGTAAGCGTTTCCTGTCACGTCCTGAACAATGATGTTTCCGCTCACGGCATCACAATCCACGCCTTTATCCGCCTTTCTTATAGTCACAGTTCCACTTATGGCTTTCACTTTCGCTGTCCCTCCGATCGATTCGAGGTCAACACTCCCGCTCACTGAAGTGATCTTGGCAGCCGCCTTGGCAGGTATCATCAGGTAATAATTGACTGACACATTAATGGAATTTTTTTGCGCTTTCTTGCTTTCGGGATACTCCGTCTTGATCTTCAGCGTATTGCCTTCTTTTTCGACGGTAATTTTAACCTTGGCAACATTTTCCTTTGCCTTGGCGATGGTCGTCGCTTTGGATATCTTAAGGGCATCGATTTTCACTTCGCCCTTATCCCAGGTTTTCACCTCGATGGAACCTGAGATATTTGTCAAGCTAACCTCGCCATTCTTTGCCAAACTGACTGTCTTCGTAAACTTCTCTT
>DAOVAM010000055.1 GCA_030671065.1 Candidatus Aminicenantota bacterium | reverse complement strand
CATGACGGCTCTCCTCCACTACTCTTTTCCCGGAAACATCAGAGAGTTGGAGAACATCATTGAAAGAGCGGTTGTTTTTTGTGAAGGGCAGACGATAACGTCTTCCGATTTGCCTGTGTTCTTAAAAGAGAAAAAAGAGGATGAGCTTGTCCAGGAGGGACTCTCTTTTAAGGATAAAGTCAAGCATTTAGAGGTCAAGGAAATAAAAATAGCACTCCTAGAAAATGGTTCAATGAAGAGCAAAGCGGCCCGGGCCCTGGGGATTACGGAGAGGATGTTGAGCTACAAGATGAAAATCCATAACATCTCTTTTGATAAAAAAGAGTAGAGCATCGTATCTTTCCTTTCTCTTGACATTCCTTTTTGACTTTAATTTAATATATCCTCTATAGAAGGGAAATATTGTATGTTTATCTGGATTTTTCACCGGACCAGCGGTCTTTTACTGATCCTCCTCCTTAGCGTGAAGTTTCTCACGTCTTTTTTTCTCATGACGAAGGAGCAGAAACCAGATTGGGCTCTTGTTCTTCACACGAATCCTTTTACAGATACTCTCTTGATCATCTTGATCGTTTTCCATGCGCTCTATGGTTTGAGAACGGTCATCGTTGATCTCGGGGTGAGGAAGGAAAAACTGCTCTTCTGGGTCTTTACTCTTCTCAGTCTTGTTTTGAGTGCTCTGCTGCTCATCGTTTACTTCACCAGGAATTACTGAATGTTAAGTCAAGACATCCTTGTCGTAGGGGGTGGATTGGCAGGGCTGGCTGCCGCCCTTGTCAGTGATCCCCAACTGAATGTCGCTGTCCTATCCAAAGTCCATCCGCTTCGCTCTCATTCCGTTGCTGCCCAGGGAGGGATAAACGCTGCCCTGGGAAACAATCCCGAAGGTCGGGATGATTCCTGGGAGAAGCATGCCTTTGATACCATCAAGGGAAGTGACTATCTTGCAGACCAGGATATCGCTGAATTGATGTGTGAGAGGGCGGTATCGACCATCTACGAACTGGAGCATCTGGGTGTTCCTTTCAGCCGCTTTCCGGGAGGGGTCATAGCGCAAAGGCCGTTTGGGGGAGCAGGATTTCCACGCACATGTTATGCGGCCGATAGGACAGGCCTTGTCATCCTCCACACTCTGTATGAACAGTCCATAAAAAGGCAAGTCAAGTTCTATAATGAGTGGCTCGTGACCAAACTTGTTGTCAAGGATGGACGGTGTCTTGGAGTTGTGGTGTATGATCTGGCAAGAGGGGAAGTCATGCCTGTCAAAGCCCGCGCTGTCATTTTTGCCACAGGAGGATACGGGAGAGTCTATCAAAGGACGACGAACGCTTTTATCAATCACGGAAGCGGGATCGGAATCGCCTACAAAGCCGGCATTCCCTTGAAAGACATGGAATTTGTCCAGTTCCATCCCACGTCTCTGTATGACACGAATATCTTGATCACAGAAGGAGCGCGTGGAGAAGGTGGATATCTGGTTAATAACAAGGGCAAAAGATTCATGGAGGATTATGCCTCTTCTGCGATGGAGCTTGCACCCCGGGATATCGTCGCTCGCGCGATCCAGACAGAGATCGAGAAAGGAAACGGTTTTGAAGACGAGTACGTCTATCTCGATTTAAGACTTTTGGGGGAGAAGAAGATCAAGAAGAGACTTCCCGGGATCAGGGAAATATGCATAAATTTTGCAGGTATCGATCCTGTAGAAAAGCCCATTCCTATCCAACCGGCACAGCATTATTCGATGGGAGGGATCGATGTCAATGCCCAGTGCGCTTCGATCGTTGAAGGATTTTATGCAGCCGGGGAATGTGCGTGTATCAGTATCCATGGGGCAAACCGCCTCGGGGGCAACTCGCTCCTGGATACAGTTGTGTTTG
Organism: Candidatus Aminicenantota bacterium; assembly: GCA_030671065.1. Classification (GTDB taxonomy): domain Bacteria; phylum Acidobacteriota; class Aminicenantia; order Aminicenantales; family Aminicenantaceae; genus SOIA01. The sequence goes on along the minus strand of DAOVAM010000055.1, from coordinate 8,265 downwards.
GAAAAATTGCCGGAGAAGAAGCTTCTAAGGCTGTTAAAGGAAGCAAGGAGTTGAAGGATGATGAAAAGATGCTCCTCGATGAAGCTTTAGGGATGAAAAAAAAGATACAGGAGTGGCAGACGAAGGATTCGGGTGAACGAGTCCATCGGCTGTTGAACAGATTAAAGGTGATCATGAGCGATAGGGTCGGCATGTTCAGGAATAAGAAGGATTTATCCAAAGCCATGGAAAAGATCTCAGAGATAAGGGATGATTATAAGCGAATCTACATTTCCGGCCAATGCCTTCGCTACAGCCAGGAGCTTGTGAATATCATCGAGTTTGACTCCATGCTGGATTTAGCCGAGGTCATCACATTGGGTGCGTTAAATAGAGAAGAGACCAGAGGCTCCCACTTCCGGGTGGATTTTAAGGATCGCAATGATAAGGATTGGCTCAAACATACACTGGTCACGTTGAAAGACGGAAAACCCCGAGTCAGCTATAAAAATGTGAACATTTCCAAATACGAGCCAAAAGTGAGAACATACTGAGATGGAATACATTTTCAGGATTTTACGCTACGACCCGTTGAAGGATGAGCGTCCCTCTTTCCAGGATTATTCTTTCAGGACGGAAGAGAAGATGTCTGTCCTGGAAGCCTTGATGGATATCCGGAATGAACAGGACTCCACGCTTTCTTTCCGTTACAGCTGCCGGGAGGCCATCTGCGGGTCATGCGGTATGGTGATCAACGGAAAATTCGATCTGGCCTGCCGGGCCATGGTGGATTCCTTGAAAGCTCCAGTCATCGTCATCGAACCCCTGCCTAACCTGGAGATCCAGAAGGATTTGGCGGTCAACATGGAGCCTTTTTTTGATGCTGTCCATAAGATCGAACCTTATGTGTTTTCGAAAAAGCAAGTTTTAGAAAAGGGGCATCGGATCGAAGACAAAGAAATGGATAAAATTTTTCAGTACATTAACTGTGTCCTGTGCGGATGCTGTTACAGTGCCTGCCCGGTGGTTTCACGGGATGAAAAGTATCTGGGGCCTGCGGCTCTGGCCAAGCTCTATCGGTTCATCCAAGATCCCAGGGATGAAAGACCCTTCTCAAACTGGTCAAGAGTCAACACAGAGGGTGGAGTGTGGGGGTGCGATACAGTGTTTAAGTGCAACGAAGTGTGTCCGAAAGAAGTCCGGCCGGCAGATGGTATTGAGGCTTTGCGGAGAAAACTGGTTGTGGAAAAGATAAAGCGTATTTTTAGGTTTAAACGATGAAACTCAAGCATTCTTTGTTTACGCGTCGTCAATTTTTAAACGGCATCCTCGGAGGCTGGTTCGGGGCTCTAGCAGCATCTGTGTTGTATCCTGCGTTGAAGTTTGTGTTCCCCCCTACGAGGGAGCCTGACCAGGTTATACTGCCCTTTTCGGATTGCGAAGACATGAAGCTGAATACTGTCAAAAATTTTCCATGGGGAAGTAAACCTGGCCTATTAAAAAAGAATGACGACGGTTCTTACACGGCCTTTGTCGCTGTGTGTACGCATTTGGACTGCAATGTCACTTACCTGTCTGACCAGAGAAAATTCTTCTGTGCCTGTCATGATGGATGGTACGATGAGAGCGGGACCCATATCGGTGGGCCTCCCCCTCGCCCTCTTCGCCGGCTGATTTTATCCATCGAAGGGGAAGATTTGATCATCAAGAGAGAAGGTGTGGAATGAGTTCGAAAGGTCAGAAAATGGGGCTTCGATCCTGGCTTGATGATCGTTTGGGAGTGTCAGCCGTATTCGGCTTTTTAAGAGATAAGAAGATTCCCCAGCACAGGCACTCCGTATGGTACTACACGGGAAGCGCCATCCTGCTTTTTTTCGCCATTCAAATGATCACTGGATTTATGCTTGTTTTCTACTACAATCCCACGCTTGAAGGGGCCAATACAAGCGTGGCGCGGATAATGACCGAAATTCCTCTGGGTTGGATCATCCGGTCAGTGCACAGCTGGTCAGCCTCCTTCATGATCGCCTTTGTGTTTATCCATCTGCTCAGCATCTGGATCACAAAAGCCTACCGTAAGCCGAGGGAATTGACATGGATAAGTGGAGTTTTTCTTCTTTTGATATCTCTTGCGTTCGGGTTTACAGGCTATCTTCTCCCCTGGGATGACCTCTCTCTTTCTGCCACGAAAGTGGGGACAGATATTCCTCGCTCTATTCCAGTGGTTGGGGTCTGGGTGACCAGGCTGCTTCGCGGTGGCGACGATGTCACAGGGGATACGCTGACACGTTTTTTTGGATTCCATGTGTCCATCCTTCCTTTGTTTCTGCTGACAATTCTGGCTGTTCACATCTATCTCGTCCAGAAACAGGGAATGAGTGTTCCTGTTTCAGACGAAAAAAAGGGCAAGAAACTGAAAGAACTTCCGTTCTGGCCAAATTTTGTCTACCGGGAGATGGTTGTGTGGCTCATCCTCACCGGCATTCTTTTCTCAGTGGCCATCTTTTTTCCTCCATCTCTGGAAAAAGCGGCTGATCTAATGGCCCCTGCTCCGGAAGGACTCAGGCCTGAATGGTATTTTCTTTTCCTGTTCCAGATGCTCAAAATATTCCCATCCAAGATCCTTTTTATCAACGGAGATACAATCGCTGTCCTCTTGATATTGCTGGGCATCATTGCATTCTTTTTCCTCCCCCTCATTGATAGCAAACCTGCGGAGAAGAAGGGGAAGATCATCACTGCTGCTGCCTATCTGTTTATTGTGTTTGCAGTGGCTATGTCGCTCTGGAGCCTGCTCTCATGATGCGGAAGAAAAAATTGATCGTCCTGTGCTCATTGATTATTGCTCTCCATTCATTTGTCCTCTTGAGGCATGACTTTGCCCAGCAGGTCGCACAAGAAGAAAAGACTGAAATGACAAAGGAGCATGAAAGTCAGGACAAGATCGTTTCCGGTCCAAAGGATATCAAAGAATCGACGGGGATTTATGTCTTTGTTTCCTGGATGTGGCTGGCTATAGTCGTTCTGATCTATTTCTTAAAGCTTAAGATAAAGGAAGTGGACAGGCTTTTCGAGATCCGGTATTTATCCGGAAAGAAAAAATAATCCCATCCATCCTGTGAAAATTTCCCTCTTTCCTTCGTCATGTTTTTAGGTTCACTTGTTTCGAACCTGAGACCGTTCTATGAGAGGAAGAAACCGAATCTTGCGCAAAGACCAGGGTCACAGGGAAAGACTGAGAGAAAAATTTTTAAGGGGGGGACTCGCAGGTTTTTTGGACTATGAAATTATAGAGCTCCTCTTGACTCTGGGAACTCCTCGCAAAGACTGCAAACAGCAGGCAAAGGAGGCTCTGAAAACGTTCCAGTCTTTGAGAGGTGTGCTGGAGGCGCCAGACGACGAGCTCCAGAAGATAAGGGGAATAGGCCTTTATAATGTTTTTGGTCTCAAGCTTATCCAGGAGATTTCCCGGCGTTTTCTCAAGGAAAAAATGGTGAGCAAACCTTACTGTCAGTCTTCGAAGGAAGTGTTCGATTATCTGTATCATTCTCTCAGGGACCTGAAGAAGGAAAAGTTCAAAGTCCTTTTTCTTGATGCGAAAAACCACATACTGAAGGAAAAAACCATCTTTGAAGGAACCGTTGATTCGAGTGCTGTTTATCCGAGAGAGATTGTGAAAGAAGCATTGAGGTGTGATGCGTCTTCCCTGATTTTTGTGCATAATCATCCATCAGGCGATCCCGAACCATCTGCTAGCGATAGAGAGATCACGCGAGAGCTTGTGTTTGCAGCGAGCGTGATGCAGTTGAAGGTACTGGACCATATAATAATCGGGAACAACAGGTTTTTCAGTTTTGCCGATGAAGGACTGATCGAAGAGTATGGTATAATGTTTCACGATTTCAATAAGAGAAGCTACGGGAAGAGAAAGGAAATGTGTAAAGTCCTTCTCCAGAAATAAGCCTTTCATAAGGAGGTCAGAATGCTTGACGATATGGAAATCGCGGAGAATGTAGAGATCAAACCAATACTGGATGTAGCCACTGAACTAGGACTCGAGGCGGAAGATATAGAGAAATATGGAAAGTACAAGGCAAAGGTCTCCCCCAGTCTTCTATCCAGAGAAGAAGGCAAAGCAGGAAAACTGATCATGGTGACGGCCATGACTCCCACTCCCGCTGGAGAGGGAAAAACAACAACTTCTATTGGACTTGCAGACGCGCTGAATCGTGCTGGAAAAAAGGCGGTGGCGGCCTTGAGAGAACCTTCTCTCGGGCCTGTTTTCGGGATGAAAGGAGGAGCTACAGGAGGAGGATATGCTCAGGTTGCTCCCCGGGAAGAGATCAATCTCCATTTTACCGGCGATATCCATGCCATCACAGCTGCCCACAATCTTTTGTCGGCCATGGTGGATAACCGTCTTCATTTTGATGGAACCTGCGGCCTGCTCGATTGCCGCCGGGTGACCTGGAAGAGAGTCATGGACATGGATGACCGTGTGCTGAGGGAGGTGGTCATCGGTATAGGCGGGCCTCTCCGGGGAATAGCGAGAGAGACTGGTTTTGATATAACCGCAGCGTCAGAAGTGATGGCTATTTTGTGTCTGTCTGAGGATCTTGTGGACTTGAAAAAAAGGCTGGGAAATATTTTTATAGGGTATTCTCCGGATAGGAAGCCTGTTTTTGCACGAGAACTCAAGGCAGATGGAGCGATGACAGCCCTCCTCAAGGATGCTCTCAAACCCAACCTTGTCCAGACTCTGGAAGGAACGCCGGCTTTGATCCATGGTGGACCATTTGCCAATATCGCTCATGGCACAAATTCAGTTTTGGCCACACGGCTAGGGCTTCAACTGGCTGATTATGTCGTCACAGAGTCAGGATTTGGCTCTGATCTTGGAGCGGAGAAGTTTTTCAATATCGTTGTCCGGACAGGACATATTCCGCCACCAGATGCCTGTGTCCTGGTTGCGACTCTTCGGGCCCTTAAACTTCATGGTGGGGTGGAATTGGGAAAAGTGGACAAGGAGAATGTGGAGGCTGTGGATAAGGGTTTTAAGAACCTTCAGAAACACATGGAGAACATGAAGGTTTTCGGAGTTCCTTTCGTTGTGGCCATAAACAGATTTCCTTCGGATACGAAAGCGGAGATTGAAAAAGTCACAGAACTCTGCCAAAAAGAGAAGGCTCGGGTGGCATTGAGCGAGGTGTATTCTAGAGGAGGAAAGGGCGGTACGGATTTGGCACAGGAGATCTTGAAAGCCATCGAAGAGGATGAGAACAGGTTCCAGCTTCTTTATACTTCGGATATGCCTCTTCTTGAGAAGATCGAGACTGTTGCCCGCAAGATTTACGGTGCAGCCTCAGTGGCTATGGAAGGAAAGACGAGAAGAAAAATTCGAAGGATTGAACGAGAGGGATTCGGCAATCTTCCTGTCTGCATTGCCAAGACTCAGTATTCCTTTTCCGATGACGATGAAGCGCTGGGGAGGCCCAAGGATTTCACATTGATCGTCACTGATGCGTCTCTCAGTTCTGGAGCAGGCTTTGTTGTGGTTTACTGTGGGGATGTCATGACTATGCCTGGGCTGCCAAAGATCCCCTCTGCCGAGAGGATAGACGTTGCTGCTGACGAGAGGATTACCGGTTTGAGCTGAGCTCAAGAGGAAAGTGCAGGATTCGTTCTCCGTGCGAATAAGTCCTTCATTTCTGATGGTATCTTATACTTGACAGAGCCCCTGGGCCACTTTTTTCCAGCCCATTGAGGCTGCTGTTTCATCTTTAATCAGATCGGTTTTTTCAGGGGAAAAAGGAGTATTTGATCATCATTCTGAAAGAGATGGAGCGTGGGTTTACACCCTTATCCGATTGTGATACAAAGGGAAGGATTCATCATTATACTTTTTTAATTCGAGAGGCTTAATCATGTGTGAACTGCGAGATGTATTCGTCGTCGGGGCTGCTCGAACGGCCATCGGCAATTTTTTGGGGACTTTAAAAAATTTTAAAGCGACTGATCTGGGCGGATTGGTTGTAAAAGAAGTCATGAACAGAGCCGGGATTAAGGGGGAAGATGCCGATGAAGTGATCATGGGGAATGTCGTTTCGGCTGGAATCGGACAGGCTCCAGCCAAGCAGGCAGCTATAAAAGGTGGAATTCCTCCTGCAGTCAGCTGTTTTGCCGTGAATAAGGTCTGCGGTTCAGCGCTTAAGGCCGTGGTTTTGGGAACTCAGGCCATCTGGCTCGAGGAGAAAGAAATCGTAATTGCAGGAGGGATGGAGAGTATGAGTCAGGCCCCACATCTTGTCTGGGGAGTAAGGGAGGGCGTCAAGTTTGGGGATTTAAAGATGAAGGACTCGATGATCCTTGACGGCCTTTGGTGCGCTTTCGATGACCAGCACATGGGTATGACGGGAGAAGTTGTTGCTCAGAAATTTGGTGCGACGCGCGAGGAACAGGACGCCTATGCGGCGAGCAGCCACCAGAAAGCCATCCATGCCATCGAGAAGGGATATATAAAAGAGGAGATTGTCCCCATTGAGGTTCCTCAGAGAAAAGGTGATCCTTTGACTTTCGCAGTGGATGAGGGACCGAGAAAAGATGCGACAATCGAGAAATTGTCCAAACTCAGGCCCGCCTTTAAAAAGGATGGGACAGTCACTGCTGGAAATGCGTCTAGTTTAAATGACGGAGCCGCGGCCGTTGTACTCGCTTCGGAAGACGCTGTGAAAGAAAAGAAGCTACAACCCATGGCTCGAATTCTAGCATCAACAACGCACGGCGTTGAGCCCTCGATGGTGATGTACGCTCCCAAAGGAGCCATCGAGAAACTGCTGGCCAATGTCGATTGGAAAATCAAGGATGTCGATCTTTTCGAGATCAACGAGGCTTTTTCCTCTCAGCTCGTTGTTTTGATTAAGGAGTTGGGGCTGGACAGAGAAAAGATCAACGTTCATGGAGGAGCTGTGGCTCTGGGCCATCCGATCGGAGCCACAGGAGCGAGGATTCTCACGACATTGATTTATGCTCTCAAACACAGAGGGCTAAAGAAAGGCGTGGCAGCTCTCTGTCTTGGCGGAGGAGATGCTGTAGCCCTGGCTGTGGAAATGGTGTGAATGAGGAGGAATGATGGCTGTGAAAAAGATTGGAATCGTCGGAGCCGGAACAATGGGCACGGGAATAGCCCAAGTCGCGGCAGCATCCGGATTGAATGTCGTTTTGAGTGATGTAGCCGAGGAATTGCTCCAGCGCTCTCTGCAAACAATGGATAAAAGCCTGACTAAGCTTTCGGAAAAAGGCAAAATCGAGGAAGACAAGGATAAGATCCTGTCCCGCATCAAGGCCACTCCAAATCTTTCAGAGCTCAAGGATGTCGACTTTGCTGTGGAAGCCGTGTTCGAGGATTTCGATGTGAAAAAGAAAGTCCTTGTAGAGCTTGATCAACTTTTGAGTCCTTCTGTCATTATGACAACCAATACTTCATCCATTTCCGTTACGCGCTTGGCTGCTTTAACACATCGAGCGGATAAATTTATGGGAATGCATTTCATGAATCCTGTGCCTCTGATGGCACTGGTGGAATTGATCAAAGGCATGGCAACCTCGAAGGAAACTTTTAATGAAGTGAAATCCCTCACTGAGACCATGGGAAAGGTTCCGGTAGAAGCGAATGATTTTCCTGGATTTATTTCAAACCGAATATTGCTGCCTATGATCAACGAAGCCGTTTACGCTTTGATGGAAGGAGTGGGAACCGCAGAAGCCATAGATACAGTGATGAAGCTAGGGATGAATCATCCCATGGGTCCGCTCACTCTGGCAGATTTGATCGGTCTGGATGTTTGCCTCAACATCATGGAAGTCCTGCATGAGGGATTCAAGGACCCAAAATACAGACCCTGTCCGTTGCTGAGAAAAATGGTGGATGCGGGATACCTCGGCCGGAAGACCGGAAAAGGATTTTATGACTACAACAAGTGAGTCGTGCATTTGAATATTTAAGAATCTTTATAAATAGGTTACAATAAATAACGCTTAATGATGTATCTCCAAGGATAGACGGAAACGCATTGATGCGGGGGAGGAGAAAATGAATCAAGACAACGAACAAAAGCAAGATTCGAGAAATAGAGCGATCGATGCCGATGTTTCTCAAATAGAGAAGCAATTCGGCAAGGGAGCAGTGATGAAGCTGGGGCAGAGGGAGGCAGCGATTAAAGTGCCTGCCATTCCCACTGGCTCCATTGCTTTCGATCTGAGCCTGGGAATAGGAGGTTTTCCAAGAGG
>DAOVAM010000189.1 GCA_030671065.1 Candidatus Aminicenantota bacterium | reverse complement strand
TTCAATCGGTATTATCGTAACCCTGATTTTATTCACGGTATCGTCATCTCTGGCACAGCAAGAAGAAAAATCTATCACTCTGTCGCTCGAAGATTGCATCGTGAAAGCTATGAAGAATAACTTAGGCGTCGCCATCGAGGTGTTGAATCCAGACCTTTCCGATCTCGCTGTTATGCAGGCCAAAGAAATGTTCTTGCCTGCGCTTTCTTTCAACTTTAACACAAGAGACACGAGTCAGGCTTCTTTTTCATTCCTGGAATCGGCTACCCAGGTTTCCTCGGTAAGAAACGGATGGTCAGCAGAGATCTCACAGCTCATCCCCACAGGAGGAAATTTTTCTATATCTCTCGATGGGTACAAGAACGAAACGAACCAGAGTTTTCAGACTATCAATCCGCGCTTTGGAAGAACTTTAACTTTCGGCTTCAGCCAGCCTCTTTTAAGAAATTTTGGGGTAAAGACGACACGAAGGGAAATCATCATCGCCCGGAACAACCTGGACATTTCAGAGACCCAGCTCGAACGTTCACTCCAGCAAACAGTGTACGATGTGGAGCAAGCGTACTGGGCCCTGGTGGGTTACACGGAAAATCTCAAAGTGAGACTGATGTCCTTGCAGCTTGCTCAAGACTTGCTGGATAAAAACAAACGGTCCGTGGAAATCGGCACATTAGCCCCGATAGAAATCTTGAGCGCTCAATCTGCGGTCGCATCCAGGCAAGCGGATATCATCCAGGCCGAAACTCAAGTTAAAGATAGCGAGGACAATTTGAGAATACTCCTTAACCTGGCAGCTGAAGGAATCGAAGAGGATCTGAAAATCACCCCCACGGATACGCCTGATTTTACGAAACACGAAGTCACTTTTGAAGAAGCCCTCCGCACCGCCTTAGAAAACAGACCGGATTTAAACGGGACCAGGATCAACCTCAAGAACAGAGAGATCAACCTGAAATATGCTAAAAATCAGCTTCTTCCCACTTTGAATCTCACCGCATCTTACTGGAGCCCAGGAATATCGGGAACCCAGATTATTTTTGACCCAGGTAATCCATTCGCCCCTCCGATCGATGAGATTGAATATGGTCCCAGCGAGGCCCTGAAAGATGCTTTTGGCTTCACATACGATAACTGGAGCGTGGGTTTTACACTGGATATCCCTTTGGACTCCGTCTTCTCACGGGCCAATTACGCTCAGGCAAAGGTCAACATGGAACAGTCTCTCCTCAGGCTCCAAGATCAAGAGCAGCAGATCTATCTTGAAGTGAAAAGCGCGGTGAGAGCCGTTCAAAGCAATTATGAGCGAGTCCAGGCGTATAAAGTGGCCAGAGAACTGGCTGAAGAAACCCTTAAAGCCGAAGAGGAAAAACTAAAAGTCGGAATCTCTACTCCCTATTTCGTCCTTCAATACCAGACAGAACTCACCACTGCCCAAACGAATGAACTCCAGGCAATCATTGAATACAGTATCTCTTTAGCCACTTTGGATAGAGCCCTGGGAACGAGTCTTGAGAAGAAGAACATCCGGTTCACTGATTATATTGGAAGATAAGTTTCCAAGGAGTGTGCTGTTTATGTATAATGCCTGATTCAAATGGGAATAACAAAACAGCATTCTCTCTTCATCTTCTTATTCTGTTCACTGCTGGCACTGACGTCCTTTGCCCGAGAAAACGAAGACAACTACACCATCAAAATCCCAGAATTCACTGAATCGCCCAAGATCGACGGAATACTTGAAAATTCTATCTGGGAAAAGAGCGCTGTCATCCGCACATTCACTCAATACGAGCCTCAAGAAGGAGCAGAGCCATCAGAAAAAACAATCGTTTACATCGGATACAACAAGAAAAACCTGTATATCGCAGTTCGCTGTTATGACTCAAACCCTAAAGGCATCCGAGCATGTCTCACACAAAGAGATTCCATCCAGGGCGATGACGATGTCACGATTTATCTCGATACCTTCAACGACAAAAAGAGGGCGTTCGTCTTCCAAGTGAATCCCTGCGGCATCCAGGCTGACGGGATTTACACAGAAGTGCGGAGAAGAGGGCGAGGCCGGGGAGGATTTTTCGGGTACGACAGAAACTGGGATACATTTTTCCTCTCCAATGCAAAAAAGGATGACTCAGGCTACACTATCGAAATAGCGATCCCTTTCAAAAGCCTCAGATTCCCCAATACAGAAACTCAGGTTTGGGGACTCCAGGTCATGAGAACTATCCGGAGAAAAAACGAGGAAATCTACTGGCACCCTAGATCACGGGACATAAACGGCTTCCTGATTCAAGCAGGAACGATGGAAATAAACGGGGCCATAGAAAAAGGAAAGAATTTTGAAGTCATGCCCGTCCTGACAGGAATGAAACAAGACGAAGGAAAAATTGAACCCGAGGCGAGTTTAAACCTGAAATACGGGATCACCTCTGATCTCACAGCAGACATAACTTACAATCCTGACTTCAGCCAGATCGAGTCGGACATGCCGCAGATCGATGTCAACCAGAGGTATGCCCTCTACTATCCGGAAAAGAGGCCCTTCTTCCTCGAAGGCAAGGATTTTTTTGATACCCCACTGGAGTTGGTCTACACACGAAAGATCATCGATCCTCTGTGGGGAGTCAAATTCTCTGGCAAGACGGGCCAGACAACCATTGGCTTTTTGAGTGCCTATGATGAAAATCCTCCAGTGATCGATATTCCTGGTGCTCCAGATGATGATGAAAATAGTTATAATTATAATGCTATGGTCAATGTATTTCGTTTGAAAAGAGACCTCTACTCTGAATCCCACATCGGATTTATCCTGACCGATAAAGAAATGGGGCGGTCCGGGAACTCCCTGACGGACAATTACAACCGTGCACTGGGTTTCGACGGCCATCTCAAGTTTAGCAATTATTACAGGTTCTCCTTCCAGTTCCTGGGCTCGATGAGCAAAATGGAAGATGTGACGACGGACTTCTCTCCTGCCATGAACCTCAGCTTAAGCCGAACAGCTCGCCACCTGACGCTTTCGGCGAACTGGACGAGCATTCACCCTGACTTCGAGGCAGCCACCGGATTCTTTCGCCGGAAAGACATTCATTCTTTCAACTCCCGCATCGGGTATAACTTCCTTCCACAGAATGATCTGGTCATATCCATCCGACCCTCATTCGAGTACCGAAGGATCTCCGATTTCGATAACACCCTGACTGATGAGGATCTCCAATTCTCTCTATTCGTCAATGGCTGGAGACAGTCCTATTTCTGGGCAACGTATTCTGATGAGATGGAGAGGTACGAAGGAGTTAATTTCGAAAAAAAATCATTCCGAGGGAACTTCAGCTCTGAGCCCTTTTCCTGGCTGAGCGGCAATATCTCTTATTCTTTCGGCGACAGTATATACTATGATGAAAATCCTTATCTGGGTTACAAAACCTCCCTGGGAATCAGGCTCACGCTGAAGCCTCTCACAAACCTTCGCCTGTACTACAATTTCAGGAATGACATATTTTCCGAGGAAAAAGGCGGAAATAAAGTCTACGAGGTGAACATCATCAGTCAGCGGATCAACCTCCAGCTTACCCGTGCCCTCTCTCTGCGTTTGATCACGGACTATGACGACTACGACAAAGACCTGTACAACAGTGTCCTCTTGAGCTATGAATACCGTCCTGGAACAGTTTTCTACATAGGAATAGATGACAACCGAGCCCAGGATGATTCAGGAATATGGCGAGGAGAAGGCCGGTATTACTTCATTAAATTTTCATACTGGTGGCGGATCTAGCACCCCGCAGGAAACTTCCTCTTTTCATTCACACGTAAATCCCCTAAAATACTTATCATACACATGAAAAATATGTTCTTCACTACGCTTTTTATCTTGCTTTTTACCTGTGCTCCTGTTGTACCACAAGAAAAAAAGGAATTCACCCTCCCCGAAATCATCGACCTCGGCTTAAATAATAATCCCACGCTTCTGGCCAAAGCTCAAGAAGTCGAAGCCAAAAAAGCCGCCTATCAAGCAGCCAAGCGACTCGCCAATCCTGAGCTTGAGCTCTACACCGGGCAGGGAGAATTCTACGACACTCTCGAAAAACGACGCACGGATGGCGTTTCACTGAGTCAGTACCTGGAAAATCCTTTCAAAAGACACTACCGTATCCAGATGCATGAGAAGGAGTGGCAGGCGTCAGACTATCTCTTCAACTCCTCGAGACTCGAGATCATTTATGAAATAAGGAAGCTCTTCTATGAAGTTCTGCTGCTTAAAAACAAAAAGGAACTCGCTCAGGAAAACTTGAGCTCGCTTGAAGAGACTCATCAGCTCATTCTCAAAAGAGTCAACCTTGGAGAAACCAAAGAATTGGAAGCTATAAAACTTTACGTCGAAACTCTCAAGGCTCAGAATGAGCTGAACAAGACCGATACAGGATTGAGATTAGCCAAGGAAAACCTGAACAAATTCCTGGGAAATTCTCTCCCCTCAGATTTTTCAGTCTTAGGAAAACTCGACTACAGACCTTTCGAAATCAATCAAGGCGCTCTTCTGGAAAAAACCCTTCTCTCTCATCCGCACATCAAAACGAAGGAAAAAGCCCGAGAATATGCGGAGAGCAACCTCAGCTATGTCAAATGGCAGAGGCTCCCGGACTTTAAACTCTCCGGGTTCATCGACAATGAACTGGACGGAAAAAACACAGGCATCGGAATCTCGCTGGATATC
>DAOVAM010000058.1 GCA_030671065.1 Candidatus Aminicenantota bacterium | reverse complement strand
CCTTTCATTGATAGTTTGGATAACATCCATTCTATCCTCCTCTATTCCTTCAGGAATTATGAAGATACAAAAAACATACTTTCATTTCTTCAAAAAATCAATGATTTCATCGATATCAGGAAGCTGAGGAATATCGTAGACTTTGACGAATTCGACTTTCTTCTCTTCATCTATGATGACATTCACAGAACAATTTTCTCCATGAAGTGAATTCATGAAACTTTTTATGGATACAATTCGTATTAGATAATGAATTCTACATGAATTCGATGCAGTGTTGGATTTTAGATTTACGCCTGAAAAATTTATGTAATCCATCTTGCTTAAAAGAAAAACATAAAAAGGAGGAGTCATGAAAAAACTCACATCAATCCTTGCCTTTTCTGCTTTCATGCTGGTTCTTTTAAACGGAACTGTCTTTTGTCAACAGGTTAACTTGACAGGCACGTGGGTTGGAGAAACAATGGTCCCTGACGAAATCGAACCGGATAAAGTCACTCTCGTCCTTCAAAAAACAAGCGGGGAATACACAGGAAAGGTGACTGATGCCTTCGGATACGCCATGGAATCCGAACTTGAAGACATCAAATTCAAGGATAATCAACTGACAGCCCATTTCTTCATTTTTAATGGAGAAGCGTATGTGAAAATTTCTTTCACTCTGATGGTTGAAGGGGATTCGATGAAGGGCGAGTGGAAATCAGATGATGGGAATTCAGCTCCTATAACGTTAGAAAGAAAAAAATAGCGCGCTTTATTTGATTTCTATGGCGCCGAGAATGGCTGTTCCTTTGATGGTGAGAGTAGGCCGACTTTCAGTCGTTGGAGCAGATTTGTGTTTATCTTCGACTGCTCCGAGAAACGAACTGCTGTCCACAATAACTTCCCATTCCTTTGGAACCCTGATCTCTATGCCTCCAAGAATGGCTGTCAATTCCAGAGTGGCTTGATTGTCGGCCAGGGAAGCCTGAGAAAAATCTAACTCAATACCTCCCAGCAGAACCGAAGCTTTCCCACCCTTGAATTCCTGTGATTCTATCTGGCGCTTTGCTCCGGATAACACCGTAAACACATCCAAATCCCTCTCCGTGTGTTCTGGAGTTTTTGCGCGAACAGGCTTGAATCTAGGATTGAAAATAATCCACAATCCAGCAGCGATAATCAACAGCGGCCAGAAATACATCCAAACTCCGCCACTGATCACATCCAGATTGTCGAGCAGAAAAAATCCTCCAACTGCAATCAGAACAAGCCCGAAGCCCGACCTGCGAAACTCATGAGCAACTAAATGCCACAAACCGATAAAAATGAGGATCAGAGGCCAGTACGTGGAAAAAACATCCCCAAAATCCAGCTTGCCCAAGTTTCCGAATAAAAGCAAAACTCCGATCAGTACAATCAATAAGCCCGCAAATATCCGGCCTTGATAATCTCTCGCTCTACTCATTCTGTTACCTCCTCGGTTCGATTTAACTCAATCTCAACCTTTAGACGAAAAGTCTTTTGGATGAATATCAGCCATTATAAAAAAATCTGGGACAAAATTCTAATCATCTTTTCCCAACGTAAGCATCCTTATTTCCGTAATGGACAAAACTAGGATGGAGTCTCAGGAAAGATCAGGCTGGGTGCCAAGAAAACCGTTTGAAGGCGGAGCGGGCACGGTTCCTCTCCGTAGGAGAGGAGAGCGAAGCCGGAAAACGAGCAGACTTTGACTCGCTGGGGCAAAGACTGCGTGTTTTCGATGCACTCAGCCTGATCTATAGCACATCCTGTTATCACGATTTTGGGGATACTTCCTTTCCCAACCTTTCTCCTCAGCGAATGCTTAACATTCCTCGTTCATGCAGTGAACTGTCCGCGGAAAAAGGAGAGTCTTAAACATCAAGCTCCTGAATCCCTCCGATACAGTTCAATAGGGCCTGAGAAAGGAGCAGTTAAAAACCTTCGGTCTTCCACCGCCATCCCGCCTGACTTCTCCTCTCAAATAACAGGCCGGCGGAGAGCCAAACGTGAGGCATTTTGTCTCCCCCACTCCCTCCAAAAGGCCGGTCTCATCCTCAAAAAGAAAGAAGCACCTCCGGCCGCGCCTCACTGCCTTCTGGCGGGCATCCACCACCCTGACCACAAGTTCCACTTCCTGACCCACGCAGTCTCTCAGATCCTTTATCCGCAGAGGAGGCCTTTTTCCCTCAAAAAGGGAAAGGGAATCTCCCGCAGGATCGAAGCCGAGTGAGTCGATGAGCATCCTTTCTTTCTGCTTCGGGTCGATGTCCGAGACCTCCTCCATATCCTCCAGACCTCTAAAATAACGGAGAACCTGCCGCGTTCTTCTGGGTTCGAGAGAATCGAAGACTCCTGACTTAATCAGGGAGAGGAGTTCGGCCTTTGTCAGAGACACGCGGGAGAGAAAATCTTCCACAGAATGATACTCTCCGTCCTCCCTCCCCTCGATGACCTTCTCCGCAGTTTTGAGAGCCAGCCCCTTGATGGAGGTTAAACCGACCCGGATGTCTCTTCCTTCCACCTTGAACTGGTAATCACTCCGGTTGACATCCGGTCCCAGAATCCGGATTCCCCTTCTCTTGGCCTCCTCGATGTACTCCGCCAGCCCGTAGTAGCCTCCTCCAGCATTGAGAACAGACGTGATGTAGGGAACCGTGTGATGGACCTTCAAGTAGACAGCCTGGTAAGCCATGCTGGCGTAGGAAGCGCTGTGGGCCTTGTTGAAGGAGTAGGAAGAAAACTCCTCCATGACCTTCCACAGCTTCTTGATCTCGCCCGGCGTGTACCCCCTCTCTCCGGCTTCTCTGAAAAACCGATCCTTGAGCTGCGTGCCCACCGCCTTGGCTTTAAGAGCCCTGCGGAGAATGTCCCCCTCTTCCGGAGGCATCCCGGCCACCCGCTCGGCAACCTGCATCACCTGTTCCTCGTAGAGGAGAAGACCTCCTGTCTCTGGGAGTATGCGGCCCAGAAAACCATCCCGCGACACGGACCTTCCTTCCCGCCCGCGGAGGAGGGCTTCCTTCATACCGCTCTCGGTCGGACCGGGCCGGATAAGAGCCAAAGCCTGGGTGAGCTCGTAAACATTCTCCGGCTTCATCCGGCGGAGGAGGTTCATCATGGCTGGGCTCTCCACCTGGAAGCAGCCTATGGTCTGGCCTCCCTTTAACAGGTTGTAGGCTTTCCTGTCCTGAGGAGGAATGTTCCTGATGTTCAGCATCCTTTTGGTCTCAGAGATAGCGGCCAGCCCTCTCACGGAAAGCAGGTCAAGTTTGATCAGTTTCAGGTCTTCCACGGCATCCCGGTCGTAGTGAGACATGAGATAGCCTTTGGCCGACTTTTCCAGAGGAAGATGCCGGTCCGCAGGAGAAGGAGTCAGGAGCACTCCTCCCACATGGAGGGAATTTTCGCAGTAGACATGATTCAGGTCAGAGGCGGCTTTCCATATTTCTGCATAACCCGCAAGAGGTCTATCCTTCTTCAGGAAACCAGTCTCGGCGAAAAAAGGAGCCCTTTTACTCAGGGACCGGGCTTCCTCGGGCGGGAGGCCAAAAGCGCGGGCGGTCTCATACAGGGCAGAACGGGCACGGAAGTTTTTCAGGCTGCAGACAAAGGCGGCTCCTGTGCGGCCCTGGCCGTATTTTTCCAGTACATAGGAGAGAACCCGGTCTCTTTTTCTGGAGTCAAAATCCAGGTCTATATCCGGCGGGTCATTCCGGCCCTTGTTCAGGAATCTCTCGAAATAAAGGTCGTACTCGATGGGGTCGATGAGGGAAACCCCCAGAAGATAGGCCAGAAAAGAGGACGCGCCAGACCCCTTGAGGTTGTGGAGGATGCCGTTGCGCCGGGCGAATTGAACCACGTCATAGACGATCAGGAAATAGGGAGCAAACCCTGAGTTCTCGATCACAGCAAGCTCACTCTTGGCCCGCTGCCGTGCACGCCAACTCAGGTTTTTCAGATTCCTCAGCCTCTCCATCACCACTTTCCTCAAAGCTGTGGGAAAGAGGTCTTCAGGAAGAGGGGGAATGATGTCCTCAAAGGAGAACTGGCATTTCTCCGCCACCTCGAAGGTCCTCCTGAAAATCTCTTCTGCATCAGGGCCGAACTTCTTGAGAGCCAGGGTCTGCTGGCGCGGTCCAAAAAGCTCCATCCTGCCTTCGAATTTATCCCTTTCCGGAGGAAAAGGAATCTTTTTCTGGATGGAATGGAGGAGAATCAACCTCTCGGGCTTTTCGATGAACTTCAAGGGATTGACCCATACCAGAGGGAAATCGTGGTCCTGGGCCAGTGTGAGGGCATTCTTGAAGCTGAAAAAATCGACACCGATATAAAAATCCTCTCTCGGGCCACAGGTTAAGGACTCTGGAGGCTTTTCGCCTCCTGCCTGGGGGAGGAAGATCGTGACCAGTCCTTCTGCGGTTTTTATCTCTCTCCGGTTGAAAATCTCCATCAGATTCCAGTATCCTTCTCTGCTCTTAACGAGAAAGAGAAACCTCCTCCCCTGGATTTCCATCTCGCAGCCAAAGAGTGGAGCGCAGCCCTTCTCCAGGGCCGCTCGCTTCCATTCTCCCCAGCCGTAGATATTCTCCACATCTGTCAGAGCAGCGGAAGGGACTTTTCTCCGGCAGACCCACGAGGGCAGTTCCTTCAACGTGATGCTTCCTTTTCCTTTGCTGTAGACCGAATGAACTCTGAGAGGTATGTACATTTTCTGACTCAATTCCATGGGGACGTTTGGACTAGCTCAATAATTCAGGTTATTTCGTTAGAGAGGCTGTCTTCAGGACAAACCCACGTTTCCGCTCAAAACTGTAGAGACTCTCGAGCATCTTCTCCCGCATCGTCAGAACTGAGCCAAACCCATACTTTTCCCTTACCTCATCCACAGCATAACCCAGCCTCTCCGGGCGCTCGGAGTAGGGCTCGAAAAGGGAAAGGGGCCTGGCTCTCACCAGGTCAGACGCTTTCACCCCGACCAGACGCAGGGACAAGCGGGAGGAAGAGAAAAACGGAAGGAACAACTCCTGGGCAATCTTGTAGATTTTTCCCATTTCCTGCACGGGAGAGATGAGAAGGCGTCTTCGGGCCTCGGTTTTAAAGTCAGAATACCTGACTTTGACTTCGATGATATGGGCAAACAGGCGTCCTTGCCGCAACGGGAGAGTCAACCTGTCGCAGAGATAGGCCAGGTGAGCCAGGAGCAGACGTCTGTCCCAGATGTCCTCCAGAAAAGTCGTCTCCCTGGAGACGGATTTGGGAATAGAGGCGGTCACAAGAGGGCGGGTGTCGATTCCCCGGGATTGAAGATAGATCTCTTCACCGTTCAACCCAAAGAGTGAGCGCAGGCTTGCCCGCGGCAGTCCCCACAGATCGCCGATTTGCTGGATGTTGAGCATCTTGAGGATGACCTGGGCCTTGGGTCCTATTCCGGGCAAGGACTCTATCCCCAGGTTTCTCAGGAATTCCTCTTCTCCGCCCGGTTGAATCTCGGCCAGTCCGGCTGGCTTGGCCTTGTTCGTGGCCAGCTTGGCCAGAATCTTGTTGGGGCCCACTCCCACCGAAACAGTGAGCCCCAACTCTTTCTCCACCTTCTCCTTGATCTCCCGGACTGTGCGAGAAAAAGAGGGATAAAGCGGACGGCAACGGGTTAAATCAAGGTAAGCTTCATCCAGGGAAGCCTTCTCCACATCGGGAGTGTAGTGGGAGAGAAGGCGGAAGAATTTGTCAGAAAAAGCGCTGTAAATCTGGTAGTTTCCCCTGATAAAGAGGCCGTGCGGGCAGAGCTGGTAGGCTTTCCGCAGGGGCATGCCGGAATGGACGCCGTATTTTCGGGCTTCGTAAGAAGCCGTCGAGGCGACTCCCCTCTCATGGGGAAGTCCTCCGACGATGACCGGCTTTCCTTTCAGAGAAGGATTGAGCAGCACTTCGACAGCCGAAAAAAAGGCGTCGATGTCGATATGGACAATACATCTCCTTTTCATTGTCTTCATCCTTTTTCCCGTTGACCTGTTAAAGAGTCAAAAATAAATCCGCTTCAGTGAGTCCTCCCCCTATTTCTAAGAACTAGGGTCGAGAATCAACAGACGAGCCTACAAGCGGCCTGACAGACCAACGGACTCATGGAGTCAGAGGGTCACGGAATTCAATACTTCCTCAGAATTCCGATCACTCTCCCCAGGATTTTCAGTTCTTTGACTTTGATCGGCTCAAACTCCGGGTTTTCAGGGACAAGAGAGATATCTCCGTCTTTCATCTTCAGCCTCTTTAAGGTCACGGACCCGTCATCCAGAAGGGTCACCACCATCTCTCCGGAATTCGCCGAGTTTGTCCTCTCCACAAGCACCCAGTCTCCATCATCGATATAGGCATCCACCATGCTCTTTCCGTCCACATGGATGCAGAAGACATTTCCCTTTCTCCGGCCCACCATCCACTCTGGAATCTCCATCGCTTCATCCGAAACATCAAAGACCTCTTTGGGCCGGCCAGCCGGAACAAGGCCCACCAAAGGCACTCTGACCTGACTCTCCACAGGATCCGGGAAGCCTGCGAGCCTCATCTCTCCTCTCGCCCTTTCCAGATAACCCTTCTTCTCCAGGCTCAGGATGTGCTTGAATACAGCCGAGGGGTTGACAATGTCTAATGCCTCTCCCAGCTGTCTAACCGTAGGGGAATAGCCGTTCTCGAGGACGAACTTTCTGATAGCACTCAACACTTTTTCCTGTCTGTCCGTGAGCTTTTTTTGGAGTTTGTTCACCATTTTGTTCACCATATATATTAATAATCCTCTTCATGGGGTTTGTCAAGAGAAAATTTAAAAAAAATTGAAAAAAGGGGCCAGGTGTACTCGTTCAATAATTCAGTAACGCTTTCATATTGTCATTGCGAACAGAGTGAAGCATAAGATGTAGGTGTCATTGCGAGCGTAGCGTGGCAATCTCATAAGAAAGATTCATTTTTATCTTAAGGGATTGCCACGTCACTACACTCCTCGCAATGACACTGATAACTTCAATATCTTTACAAAAGTTGAAAAAAAAGGGGCCTGGCCCCTTTTTTTATTTTTTATATTTTCCAGCCGCCGGCGACGACGAGATTCGTTCCAGTGATAAAATCCGCCTCTTCTGAGGCTAAAAACAACACAGCCCGGGAGACATCCTTGAACTTGCCCAGCCTCCCCCGGGGAATATCCTTGCTTTCAGGAAGAATTCCGCCTTTCATCAGACCCGGAGAAACCATGTTGACCGTAATCCCTGCGGACGCCTCTGCAGCAGCCACAGAACGCGTCAGGATCAATAGGCCTGTCTTTGCGACCGCATAAGGAGTGATCGTCGAAAAGGCGACAAGCTGCTCGACCCGGCTGTAACCGAGATTGACGATTCTCCCCCACTCTCTTTTCCTCATGCCGGGGAGAACAGCCTTCATGCAATACAGTGCGCTTAAGAGATTGGCGCGGAGAACGAGCTCCCACTCGTAAGACATGACCTTTTCCCATGGCTTGACAAGAATCGGGCCAAAGTTGTTAACTAAAATATCTATCCTTCCGAATTTCTCTTCAACATTCCTGATCAAAGAGACAGCTTCTTTTTCTTTGGTGAGGTCCGCTTGAAAGCACGCGCTGAGCTTTTTTTGCTCCTTAATTCTATCCACAACTTTCTCAGCAGCCTTCCTGTTGCTCATATAATGAACAGCCACACTAGAGCAGAGACCGGTCAATCTCAAGGCAATATCCCGTCCAATTCCCTTACTGCTTCCTGTCACCAAAACGATCTTTTCGCTCATCGGCATTCTTTTCCTAGGGCTCCAGTTTTGCCATTATATACCATTCCAATCTTGAGTCAAAACTTTTCCTCAGAGTGACTCGAGATTGCTTTCGCCACGTAAGGAGAGGATACGATATAAATTAAGAAATCAAAGAATTTTCAACTGGGGAGTAAAAAGGGGAGGCATCTGGTACGTCGGGCTGATATAAACCCCCACCAAAAATCACACATGTTTATTCTTCTTGAATTCTTGAGGGAAAACGATACCAGATCCTCCCTGAATTGACTCATCTTTCCTCGATTTTCAAGCTCCCATTCCCACATAGCTCTGTCACAAGGCAAGTTTTAGAATAATTCCTAATCTTCGAAAGCTGTATCGATAATCCGGCCTTCGGAAGTGTAAGCGAGAAATTTCAGTTGACGCATAAAATCACGGACGAGATTGTACTCGAAAAGTCCAGTCTCCTCCTCTGCATACGGCACCAGTCCCAGAGAACCCAGCAAGCTCACAAGTTGCTCATTCATGGCGACCCAGTACATGCCGCCAGGATTTATAAGATCTCCGTTCACCTTCACTGAAGTCAGATCAAGCCTGCTGAACTCTCCCAAAGGAGCCGGAGATTTGAAAGAATCATATTTGAACGTCAGGCCAGAAACCTGCATAGCCAATTCATCGGTGTATTCAACCAGAGAAACCGTGTATTCAAGTCCTGCCAGTATCTGTGCACCGGCAAGCAAAACGCTTTTTATCTTGAATCCCAATCCAGATTCTGCATCATACCCATAAGGGACTGACCTCAATATGTCATTTCCGACAACTTTCCCCTTATAAATCCTGTGTGCAATGTATCCGTTCGCTTCAAGAACAATATCCACCGGGTATCCATTATCCTTGACGCCAGCCATGATCGCATCAACAACCAAGTTACCAAGGGGTGTATCCCTGTTAGGATTTTCTTCCTCCCATTTTTCCTCCAGATTCCATATGGCTCGAGCTATGGGTTTTGTATACACAGGTCCGAATCTTGGGTCTTTAAAAATACCTAATCTGATTTTGAAAAGCTCCCTAATCAACGTGAAGTCTATCTTTGTTCTCCGAGTGATGGGATGGAGCGTGTAATCGACTAAATCCACTTTTCCATTTTTTACGTTCACCTTGAGTTCGCCCAAATATTTTCCGCACTCACCTGCTTGAACGATAATTTTTCCATTGACAATCACTGGCTCAAAAAGCGCATCATGAGAATGTCCGCCCACGATGATATCGATTCCCGGAATTTGAGAAAGTCCCGCCACATCAGCCATTTTCCCAAGATGGGAAATGGCCACGACGAGATCAACCGTCTCCACAGCCCGGAGATAACCAGCAGATACCCAGGCAGCCTGATAAGGGTCGGTAAGAATGGCATTCACCTCTTCCGAATAATTGTAAGGATCGGTCGTTACCACACCTAAAAGCCCCACTTTGAGACTACCGATGTTCACAACCTTGTGCGGCTGCACAAAAGATTGTAGAGGATGTCCTTCGCCCACCTTCTTCCAGTCGATGTTAGCAAGAAGGAATGGGAGCGTTATCGGGTTTTCACCTGCGATCTGCCCACTGAGGATGGCAGCCAGAGTATCGATTCCCAGGTCAAACTCATGATTCCCCAAAACCATGGCATCATACAGCTCCTCCATGATGTCCAGTTCTGCATAACCGAGAGTTTTGTTGAAGGCAAACGTTCCCACAAACACATCGCCGGCGTGAAGAGTCAGTACATTCTCATTTTTCCTTTTCAACTCTTTGATCAGAGCAGACATCCTGGCTATCCCGCCATAATTGTTCAGCGGGCCAAAGGAATACATGTGGGAGTGCGTATCATTCGTATGGAGGATGGTGATCTGTTCTCCTGCACCTGGCCAGGGTAAAAAGAGAAGAATAAGAAAAGCAGCCATTATCGTAAAAAATTGGCTGAGCATTTAAACCTCCTTGTTTTGATATTTCTATTTGACG
>DAOVAM010000199.1 GCA_030671065.1 Candidatus Aminicenantota bacterium | reverse complement strand
TTTCACCACACCGAGCATAGTGATGGCTCTTTCTTTTATCTCAGGGTCCTTTTCATTTTTTGCGATTTCGAACAGCTTATCGCTGGCTTTCGTGTCTCTGCTCTGTCCGATGCCGATGATCAGGCGTTGTTTGAGTTCTGTGTCTGCTGTGGTGTCGTAGAGAGCAGAAAGCTTTTCGAACACTCCCTCTCTTCTTTTCATGCTGAGCATGGTGATAGCTCTCTCTTTGATCTCTTTATCCTTTTCTCGGTTCGCAATATCAAAAAGTTTATCTCCGGCTTTTGGGTCAGAGCTCTGTCCAATGCCGATGATCAGGCGTTGTTTGAGTTCTTTATCTGCAGTGGTGTCATAGAGATGGATGAGCATATCAAGCGTTCCCTCATCCTTTCTCATTGCGAGCATGGTGATGGCTCTTTCCTTTAATGTTAAGTCTTTTTCGTTTTTTGCTATATCCATCAACTTATTCAGGGCTTTTTCACTCTTGTTTTGACCGATGGAAATGACTATTCTTTCTTTGATCTTTTTGTCTGGATTTTTGTCGTAAATCTGGATAAGAGCATCAAGACTTTCTGTTTCTCCTCTCATCCCAAGCCAGAGGATGGCTCTCTCCCTGACACGTTCATCCGGGTCTTTGGTTGCTGTTTCTATCATCAGCGGAAGCACTCCAGAGTGTTTGGACCGGAAGAGAATCATCAAGGCCCTCTCTCTCATTTTCGAATTCTCATTTTCTTTGACAATTTTAGCGAGAATGGGGAAAGCTTCCTCCTGGTCCATGCTCATGAGAGCGTTTAAGGCAATCAACTTCATTTCGACCTCAGGGTCTTCCTCTTTTTCCGCGCTCACTTGACCTTCAACTTCCCCAAGGATTCCTCCTCTCACACCGCCGATAATACCCCCTTCAACTCCCCCAAGGATTTCTCCTCTCACGCTCCCATTGATATAGTTTTTGTACTCGTACAATCCCTTCTCGTAGAGTTCTTTGGCGAGTGCAATCCTTAGATGTTGGGCATCGTCTACCCAGGAGCTTTTTTTGTGATAATTGATCAGAGTGTTGAGGGATTCAAGCGCTTCTTTTTGCATCTTCATCTGTCGCTCAAGGTTTTCCACACTGGCGCTGAGTTTGTGCTGGCTGTAACTTAACCAGTAGAGGGATTCAGCCAAATACTCATTGGATTGATAGTTTTTGGCAAATCTTTGAAAGTACTCGGTTGCTTTTTTCCATTCTTTCGCATAAACATATTGCTTAGCGGCCTTGTATAACTCGAGAGCTTTCTTATAGTTTTCACGGGCTTTTTCTTCCTGTTGGGCAAAAAGGATATTTCCGGAAATCAGGAAGAAAACAAGGAATACTGAAATCAATTTTACGTGTTTCATTTCTAAACCTCCTTACATGGCTTGTACGATATCTATCTTGAAAAGGATTTCTCTTTCATGGATGAACTTTTTAATCAGGGAAGGTGTCTCCCTATCTCCTGTTTGCATATTGGATAGCTCTTTAAGGATAATATCCAGGTCTTCTATAAGGGGGATGAACGAGGGATTCGACTTGGCGACGAGATCTTTCAGGAGAAGATTCTGGATGAGGAGACCGCGGACGATTTTTTTATCCATGAGTACAGTTTCCTCTCCTTCATTCGATGTGGCGTAATTGGCGTACTCGATCAGAATCGGCTTGAGTTCATCGATGTACTCTTTAAGCGCCAGATTCATTGAGCCCTGGGAAATTCCCGGGTCCAAAGGGGATTCCTGAGCGGGGAAAAACCATAATCTTCCGAGGAATGCCCCAAGGACGAATACGAACAGCAGTGCGGCTGCAGCATAGACCCATCGGGGAGCGAGAAAGAAGCTCTTTTGTTTGCGGGGTCCGACTTGGACGCTGGAGCCGATTTCTCTCCAGCATTTTTCCCAGTCTGCATCCGGTGCTTCCTCTTTGGCATTATCCAGAGCTTTAAAGACATCTTTTGTGTAAGCGAAGTCCTTCGCGCATTCCGGACATTCTTTGATATGATTCTTAAATTCGGCTTTCTCTTGTTTATTGAGTTCGCCGTAAAGGTGGAGAATGATTTTTTCTTTACACTTTTTGCATTTCATAATTATTCTCCATGATCAGGCCTCTGAGATTCTTTTTCACTGTTGCGACTGCCCGGAAAAGCTGCCTTTTGACACTCCCTTCAGAGCAGTTCATGTATTCTGCGATTTCAGCAGTGGTGAGTTCCTGGTAATGTTTAAGGATGAAGATCATTTTTTGACGGCCTGATAATCTATTTAAAGTTAGGTCTATTTTTTCCTGCAATTCTTTGTGCTGGCTTGTTTGTTCAGGGTCTGAGGTTAAATCGCTAGAGGATACTTTATCGAGACTTTCTGTATCCGGATCTGTATCTTTCCTTTTTTTGTTTCGTCTTAAATAGTCGATACTGCAGTTGATGCCGATGCGGTAGAGCCAGGGAGAGAAGCGCATGCCGTTTTGAGGATTGAATTTATTGAGGAAGCGATAGGCTTTGATGAATGTTTCCTGGAGGATATCCTCGGCGTCTTCAACGTTTTTCACATATTGATACGCCAGAGAAAAAATTTTCTGTCTATTGTGTTCAAACAATAGTCTCAAAGCCTCCGTGTTTCCATTTTGGGCTGATCTAATTGCAGATTGCTCGTCCATACTTTTTATATATCATAGGCAGTTTTTCTTTTCATATACCAAAACGCAGACGGGAGCATTTCCGTTGACAAGAAAATTAGAAAAATTGAGGGGAAAATTGGGGTTAGACTTTAGTAATTTTAGTAAATTTGGGATCAGACGTGAGTGATTTTAGTTTTTAATAAAATCGAAGTCAGATCTTTGTCAGTTTGTTTTTTTTAATTTTTTATTGCTGGTTGAGGGAAAGTTCAAATTTTTAAAAACATAGAAGGAAAGAATAATTACTAAAGTTTTTGAGGTCTGGCTCCATCGGTGCTTTACGAGAAACGGCAATTGTCCTATGATGAGTGAGGAGATTTTGAAATGAAAGTGATCAGCGATTCGCTCAGTTTTTCAACACGCGGTTTTAAGGACATGAAAGACCTCACTGGAGATGTTTCCAAGAAGCTTTCTGAAAGCGGGCTTCAAAACGGCATTGTCAATCTCTTTGTCCCTGGGTCAACGGGTGGCCTGACGACAATCGAGTATGAATCGGGACTTGTTGAGGACTTCTCCGAGTTCATGGAAAAGATCATCCCCAGCAATGTGACCTACCATCATGATGCCCGTTGGGGAGACGGAAACGGATTTTCCCATGTCCGGGCTTCGCTTCTTGGGCCTTCTCTGACTGTTCCTTTTTCAAGCGGAGCGCTCAGCGTTGGAACCTGGCAGCAGATTGTCTTCCTTGATTTTGACAACCGCTCCCGCTCCCGCACAATCCTTCTTCAGTTTATCGGGGAATAAGAGAAGAGAGGGGCATCGGCGAGAAAGACATCTTTTAGAGAGATCCGAGGAAGGGAAGACACAGCCAGACCGTGTTATTTTTAGCATACAATGATATTTTTCGAAAAAATGTTTATATTTTATAACTTAGAGCTATAATTAAATCTGAAATGGCCGACATCAAGAAGAAACTCGAGCGCTTGAAAAGAGAAAGAGAGGCACGTGCAAAAGCACGCCCCATCAAGAGTGTCCTGGGAGAGATCGACAATGGGGAAGAGCTCATAGATGAAGACAAACTCCAGGAGTTGAAGAGAAAGAGACAGCTCCTTTCCAAAACAGATATCATCAAGGATGCGTGGGAAGAGATCGATAAAGACAAAGAACTTTCTGTTAAGGATAAGCTTCAGCAGCTCATCACCCTCACTCGTGAGGGAGAGTCCTCTAAACCTGAAATCCCTGCCTTCGAGCCGCTTGAAAGAGAGCCCCTCCAGTTTATTGAAAACACGTTCCCGCTGGATGTGAAATACGGGAAAGTCGTCCTTTCTTCCGGTCTCGATATCAAAGGAGACGTTCTTGTCTGGCTCAGTAAAGACGCTGAGTTTGAAAACCTGGACCTTTCCACTGCTCTCTTTATAGACCTTGAGACCACAGGCCTCTCTGGAGGAACTGGGGTTGTCCCGTTTCTTGTGGGTATGGGATATTACAGGGACGATAAATTCTATGTGGCCCAGTACTTTCTTGGAGAACTGGCTGAGGAAGAACGGATGATACAGGAGCTTACCCAGTTTATCACTGAAATGAATTTTCAATCCGTAGTCTCCTATAACGGGAAAGCATTTGACCTTCCGCTCCTTGAGACGCGGTACATCCTTTACAGGCAGCCTTTTCCTCTCAATGAGCTTCCCCATCTGGATTTTCTGTTTCCAGCCCGGAATCTCTGGAAGCACAAATATGAAAACTGCCGTCTCTTCCATCTGGCCCGCGAGGTCATCAATGCGGATCGTGCCGAGGATATTCCCTCTGCCGAGATTCCCTGGAGATATTTCCAGTATCTGGATACCGGGAATTTTGAATTGATCGAACCCATTCTTTACCATAACCAAGAGGATATTCTTTCT
>DAOVAM010000050.1 GCA_030671065.1 Candidatus Aminicenantota bacterium | reverse complement strand
AAATTCACCTCTTCAATTATATGTATATTGTGTAAAAAATCAATATTGTAGTTGGTGTCATTGCGATGTGAAGGGATTCCATTGTATAGCCTGGAACAGGCCTGGCAACCTCGCAGAGAATAATGAAGCCTTTTGTTTGTTCTCAGTTATCAGATTTCGCTTTTATCAAGAATATTGAGACAACAATGTCATTGCGAGCGCAGCGTGGCAATCTCGTAAGAAAGATGCATTTTTATTTCATGAGATTGCCACGTCACTACGCTCCTCGCAATGACATAAAGTTGAAATTGCCACACTGCGCTCGCAATGACACTTACTACTTTTGAGATTTCTTCACTCCGTTCGCAAGGTAATAGAGCTAAACGTATCTATTTGGTGACATTTCGGCCAGATTGTGTTCGCCACAAGCTCAATTAATACAGATCAGAATATGTTCTCTTTACGGGTTCTGCTGGTTTCCGGGAACTCTAAAGCGGGAGGGAAAAGAAGTCGAGTATATAGCTTCTTTCGGATACGGGGGGCAAACCCTTTATTTGATCCCTGAACTGGATCTAATCATTATTTTTACGTGTGAACTGACCGATAGGAATACGTATGTATCCATTCCGGTGAGGAAAACCTTCGACGCAATATTCCAAAATTGAAGCAAACGCGGATTGGGATTTAGCTAGTAAGCTTCCTTTCTATGTTTTATTCGGTATATATATACTTTTTTCTCTTTATCACTGATGCGGTAAATTATTCGATAATTTCCTGACCTCAAGCGGTATCCCTCTTCTGCTGTTAATTTGAGACATCCGGCAGGCCGAGGATTGTCTCCCAGTGAAAATATTTTATTCTTTATTTGTTGAAATATTTTTCCTTCAAAATTATCCAGATCCTTTTGCGCCTGGGGAAGAAGCAATATCCTATACACGTCGTTTTTCTAAATATTCTTCGAATAGAACTGCCTCTTTTTCCTTACTTCGAGATGTCTTCAAATCTAATAAATCTTCTTTGAATTCTTCGTGTTCTAAGCGTTCCTCTAAAGCTTTCTCGACAAAAAAACCGTATTTTATTCCTCGTTCCTTACAGAATTTTTTAACTCGGGATGCGACTTTATAGTCTACTTTCACAGCCAATGTTGTTTTTGACATTTTTCTCTCTAAAAAATATCATATAAAGTTAACTTTATCAAGAAAAAGTTTATTTTTGTTATAAAATGTTTATCTTTTCTTTGATAGAAATAATCCTTTATCGCTGCAATGCTTCCTAAA
Source organism: Candidatus Aminicenantota bacterium (assembly GCA_030671065.1). Classification (GTDB taxonomy): domain Bacteria; phylum Acidobacteriota; class Aminicenantia; order Aminicenantales; family Aminicenantaceae; genus SOIA01. The sequence goes on along the minus strand of DAOVAM010000050.1, from coordinate 9,820 downwards.
TCACTGCTGATTTTTTAGAGCAAGCTCTGTAAATCCTTCCTCGTCAAAACAAAAATGAACTCTGACAGAATATCTATAATCCTGAAACAACCACGTCCGTAAAAACAAGACTCGGCATGCGCTGGGAAGAATAGATCCATGGGTCGTTAGCGACTTCAACAAGCCTGTTCCAGATCTTGAGATGGTTATCAGCGATGTTCATCTCCGCCACTGCCTGCACCAGCTTTCCATTTTCAAATAGCTGACCGGTAATACCGATCGAAGCATCACCAGTAGTCGAGTTGGAGTTTCCACCGATGAATCCGGTGATAAAAATGCCTCTTCCGAGGTCCTTCATGATCTCTTTCACTGAACGCTTCCCCGGGGGGATGATCAGGTTGGCAGGCCCTCTCGTGGTTGGTTCCCAGCCCAGTTTCCGGCTGTAGTACCAATCCACAAAGAACTCTTTTAGCACTCCTGCATCCACCATGACTCTCTTCTTCAGCGCGAATCCATCCATGTCGAATAACCGGCTTCCCATTCCACCTTTAACAAAGGGATCATCGATTATGGTGAAATGCTTGCTGCCGATCTTTTTTCCTTTCTTATCCGCAAGGAAAGACCGCTTCTGCTGGATGCTCGAGCCGTTCATGGCTGCCAGAAAACCCCCGAGGAGCCTGGAAACGTTCCTGTTCTCGATAATGATGGGCAAGGTCTCTGTTTTGAGCTTCTTTCCGCCAAGGAGATTGAGAGTCCGCTTAGCTGCACTGGCCCCGATTTCTTCAGGAGAAGGCATATTCTTCTTTATCACCGAGGCTGCATAGTCGAAGCCCATCGGACGGCGGTCACCTTCATCCTGGACGGTCATCTGTGCTCCAGCCTGGTAATAAGTGGATTCCTGGTAGCCTTCAAAACCATTGCTGGACATCAGGAGCAATTCATCATGGCTGTCGTATTCCGAAGCAGTGACCGAAACGACCTTCTCCCCGCCTGCCGCAAGCGCCGCATCCTCAATGGCTTTCACCCAATTGTGCCTGTCTGCAGGAGTTAATTTCTTATAGGCGGGATCGAGAACTTCGAGGTCAACCTTGGCCCTGCCCTTGTAATATTTCGAGTCGGGCAAATTGCGAAAAGGATCCTCAGCCAGAAGTTTCGTCGTGGCAATAGCGCTGGAGATGAAGTCTTTCAGGGCGGTCTTGCGTAGGTCTGAAGTCGTCTGGATCGAATACCGGCCGTTCACAAAGACCTCGATACCGAGCTGTTTTGTTGTAGCCTCTTTGATATTCTCCGGTTTGCGATCCCTATAGCTGATATCAACGAATCGTTCGCTGCTCACACCTGCTCGGCACTCAGCAGCACCGGCGGATATCGCAGTCTTCACAGTCCAAGCCACTAAATCATACAGTTCTTTATTCATCGCTACCTCCTCTCCTTACCTCTTGACTCCGCCGACAGTCATCGATTTCACCAGACAGGTCGGCTGACCAAAGCCGCAGGGAACAGCCTGTCCGCCTTTCCCGCAGGCTCCTCCGCCACCTTTGTTCATCTCGAAGTCATTCGCCAGCATGGTGGTGTTCTTCAGCATCTTTGGGCCGTTGCCCATGATGTTGATGTCCTTGATCGGCGCAGTGAGTTTCCCGTTCTCGACCATCTTTCCCTGGGACACAAAGAAGGCAAAATCACCCTCTCCGATCTTCACCTGGCCGTTGCTCACATCCTGGACATAGATGCCTTTTTTTACGTTCTTTATGACATCTTTAGGCGTTGCCGGGCCGGCTAGCATGATCGTATTGCGCATCCGCGGCTGAATAAAGTGCTGGTAGCTTTGACGGCGTCCGTTGCCAGAGGAATTGACCTTATAGTGCCGTGCGGATATCTTGTCGTACATGTAGCTTGTGAGTATTCCTTTATCGACCAGCACTGTCCTCTGTCCAGGAGTCCCTTCATCATCCACATTGATGGAGCCCAGATAATTCGGCATGGTGCCGTCATCAATAATAGTCACAAACGGCTCTGCGACCTGTCTGCCAATCATGGTTGAGTAAGTGGACAGTTTCTTGCGGTTAAAGTCAGCCTCCATTCCGTGTCCGATGGCTTCATGAAGCAGAACGGCTGTTACGCCCGGACCCAGAACGACAGGCATCTCTCCAGCAGGAGGTTGAACCGCCTTGAACAGGACAAGGGTTCGGTCTACGGCCATTTTGGTGATCTCATCCACTACATCCTGCGTGTAGAAAGAGAAATCCCAGCGGCCACCGATATTCCATCCTGCCCTCTCCCGTCTGCCGTCCTTTTCCGCCGTGACTGAAGCATACAGGTAATTCCTGGGCTGGAGGTCTTCGGCTTTTGTCCCATCACTGGTGACCACGAGTATCCGCTTCTGCTGGTCATAGAATGCAGCGTTCACCTTCACTACTTGAGGTGATAAGGCAAAGCATTTGTCGTTTGCGGATTGGACGAGCGGGAGTTTGGATTCGAGCGGAACGGAAGTCAACAGCTTCTTGAGAGGATAATAATTTTTCATCTTTAGCCATGTGAACTTGCCCGCGGATTTCCCTGCTTTTCCACTGGCTATTGTGGCCGCCGTGGAAGCGGCATTCATCATGGACTCTTCGGCCAATTCCTGGGTGAATCCGTAGCCCACCTGGTCGCCTTTCACGGTCCGGATGCCCACACCCAGAGAGACATCGCTGTAAGCTCTGTTGACCTTACCGTCCTCCAGGCTTAACGAGTTGGTAATGGTATGCTCGAAATACAGGTCGGCAAAATCGCCTCCCTTGGACAACGCTTCAGCCAGGACCTTCTGACTCAGGCTGTCAGTCATTCCGAACTCGCGTTCGAAATACCCTGGCTTTTCTGCACCTGCAAGAGCATACCAGCCCCGCGGCAGAACAACGGGAGCTGCGATGGAAACAGCTGCCGCCGAAGCCGCGGTCTTGATAAAAGAGCGTCTGGAAATTTTTTTCATAAGCCCTCCTAATTAATTATGGTGAGTGAATACAGTCAACTGACTATATGAATTGCTTAATGTGCAGAATTTCTCCATCAATTTATTATACGGTTATTCCGCACATAAAGTTGCTTCTTGAGTCCACATTATTCTTTAATGATCGAAATCTCTTTAAAAATTCAACAAAGCGTATTATGTTAGAGGATAAGGGAAGACAGAAAAAAGAAAAAAACTCATAAAAAGCAATGAAAATGAAACGGGGCAGAGAAGATTCAACCCTAGTCAAGGTCATAAAGGGCGTGGTGACCGTCCTCTTCATGCTGGCTTTGCTCTTCATCCCCGCTGGAACACTCCACTGGCCTGAAGCCTGGCTCCTCCTTTTTCTGTATTTCGCGGCTGTCACAGGGATCTTGATATGGATGAAGATAAAAGCTCCCGACCTTCTCAAGGAACGCATGACCAGGAATAAAGAGATCAAGAACTGGGATAAGATGATTATGATAGCTTATTCCTTTCTTCTGATAATCCTTCTTGCAGTTCCGGGACTCGATGCTGTGCGCTACAACTGGTCTAAAGTCCCGATATTCGTCAAAGCATTGGGATTTATCGGCTATATTCCGGCCTTGAGTTTCGCGTTCTGGGCGATGAAGGAAAACGCCTATTCTTCAGATGTGGTCCGGATCCAGGAAGACCGGGGCCACACGGTGTGCACCACTGGTCCCTACAGGTATGTTCGTCACCCGATGTATGTGGGAGTTATCCTGTTTGTGCTCTGTTTTCCTCTCTCCCTCGGTTCTTTCTACTCATTCATCCCTGCCTCTTTAATTGTTGTTCTTTTTATCCTCCGCACTTCACTCGAGGATAAAACCTTACAGGAAGAACTTCCCGGCTACAAAGAATACGCACAGACGGTTCGTTACCGGCTCATTCCCAGAGTGTGGTGATCGGATCTCAGGTTCAGCATTGCCTTCCAGAAAGAGAAAAACTGTTGTCTATTCTACGGAAGAGTCTTAATTCTTGCGGGCATAGATAAGCTTGTACATGGCTGGGACAACGATAAGTGTTAAGACTGTGCCAAATGACAGTCCGAAGATGATGGTCATAGCCAGAGGATTCCAGAAAGCGGCACTGTCGCCGCCGAAGTAGAACTGAGGATCCAGTTCACTGAAGAGGGTTACAAAATTGATGTTTATACCTATGGCGAGAGGAAAAAGCCCAAAAATCGTGGAAAGTGCTGTCAAAAGAACAGGAGTCAAACGCGTGGAGCCGGCACGGACGATGGCCTCAACTTTATCCATACCACTATCGATCAGCTTATCCGTGTAGTCAATGATAATAATCCCATTTTTAACCACGATCCCGGCAACCGCAATGATCCCCATTCCCGTCATCATGACAGAGATGTCCATGCCAAATATTGCAAAGCCAAGAAAAACTCCTGTCAAGCTGAGAACGATCTGGAGAACGATGATAAGAGGCTTGGAGAGAGAATTAAACTGCGAGACAAGTATGATCAAAATCAGAGCTGTGGCAATGAAAAGAGCTTTGACCATAAAATTGCCAACCTCAGCCTGCATATCCTGCTCACCGGTGAATTTGACTGTATACCCATCCTTTAATTCAAAGCGGGGAAGTTGCCTGCTGATCTGGTTAATAATCTCGTTGGCGTTGTACCCGAAGAGCACATTTGAAGACAGGGTGATGACCCGCTTGTTGTCCAACCTTGTGATTCCGCCATAACTTGTCCGGTTGGACACATAGGCAAACGAGGAAATCGGAATTCTTTTTGGCCCGCCGTTCCCGCCGGGAACCATGACCGTCTGGCTAAGCAGGACATCCAAGTCATTCCGGTATTTTTCGTCCAGCCGGACCATGATCGGATATTCCTCTTCTGCTTCCTTGAACTTGGAGACTTCTGTCCCATAGATCGCGGTTCGCAGAATCATCCCCACTTGAGCCGTGTTGATCCCCAGTCGATTGGCTTTGTCTCTATCAATATTGAGGATGAGTTCCGGCTTGCTGACTTCCATGCTGGACTTCAGTTCCTCAATTCCCCGAATATTCAATGAAGCGATGAATTCTTCCAGTCTTTGAGTTATGCTGACGAGTTCGTCAATATCATCTCCGCTAATTTCCATGTTGATGGGTTTCCCGGTGGGAGGTCCCATCATTTCCCGGTCAATTCGGATTTCAGCTCCCGCTATCCCTGTCAATCCTCTACGCAACTTCACAAGATACTCCCGTGTAGATACGCCGGTCCTGTATTTGAATTCCACAAAGGAGATTGCTACTCTGGCCAGTTTATCCTGAGTGAAACGCTCAAACATGTCGCTTCCTGCATTAGCAGCCACATTGGAGACAACGGATTCCACATCTGGATTATTGCGTCCGATAACATTGTATATTTTCTCTTCGACCTGCTTACAGATAGAATTTGTCACATCGATATGGGTGCCTTCGGGCATAGTGATGTACACGTACAGATTATTCGGATCTCCGCTGGGAAAAAATACAACCCTCGGCGTCCGAATTCCTAAAAGTATGAAAGAGAAGAAAAGTAGAGCAACAATCCCGGCAATAACACCATACGGGCGTCTCCCTCTGAGGAGAAAAGCCAGAATTTTCCTGTAACCATCCTTCATTTTGGGAAGGACATGTTTCTGGAATTTGGCAATCAGAAATCGCAACACAAACCTGGACAAAAAATAGATGACAACTCCAAACGCCAGGAAATTAGCAAGAAGCATTATACGTGTTGCATAAAAAACCACGGCCAGGACTGCAGCCGCCGAGAGTATAATGATATTTTTGCGGCTGAGTTTCCACCGGATATGCCGTGTCTCTTCCTTGGAGGATTTTTTCATGAATGAGACGGCAAAAACAGGATTGATCATGTAGGCGACAAGCATGGAGGCTGTCAGTGTAATGATGATGGTGACGGGTAAAAAGGACATGAATTTCCCCGGAATTCCCGGCATGAATATAAGGGGAAAAAAAGGAGCCATGGTCGTCAGCGTCCCTGTAAAAACAGCTACTGCCACTTCTCCGACTCCACGTTTGGTGGCAGCCGTAAGGGAGAGGTCTGGAGTTGTTGTGAAATGGCGGTACACGTTTTCAACGACAACGATCGAGTTGTCCACAACGATTCCTAAAACAAGGATGAAGGACATAAGAACAACCATATTCATCGTGAAGCCGACAACAGGGATCAGGATGAAAGCGATGACAATAGACATCGGGATGGCAATCCCCACAAACAGGGCATTTGTCTCTCCCATGAAGAACATCAGGATAAATACCACTACAATGAATCCGAGGATCACTGTATTGAACAGATCATTAACGCTGTTTTTCGTTTGAGTGCTGCTGTCCCCTGTCATTATGATGATCAGGTTCTCAGGTGCGGTCTGGCGGTATTCCTCAACAATGCTTTTGATCTTGTCGACAGCGTAGATCAGATTTTTTCCGCTTTTCTTGATAACATTGATCGTCACCACATCCTGGGCATTCAAACGAGAGTAGCTCTCTCTGTCTTCATAACCGTCTACGACTTCAGCGATCTCTTTCAGATAAATCCCTTTTTTAAGCTGAATATTCCTGATCTGGTCGATGTTTGTGAATTCACCGACCACACGGAGGTTTCTCCGGATGCCGCCCGTATCCACCTGCCCTCCGGAAATAGTGAGATTCTCAAAGGCAATCGCGTTCTGAATGGTGGTAAATGTCAATTCCGCCGCTTGCATTTTGTAGAGATCAACATTGATCTGGATTTCCCGATCCAGCGCCCCAGCGATATCAGCACGCGTGATTTCCTCCAGGCTTTCGATCTCATCCTGAAGGTCCTCGGCGATATCTTTCAGCTTCACTAATCCAAGATCACCGGAGAGATTGATGAACAGGATCGGAATCTCGGAGAGGTCGATCCTGGTGACCTCAGGTTCACTGAAAAGATCAGAAGGAAGCTCTCCCCGGGCATCATCGACGGCTTGTCTGACATCCAGATAGGCCTGCATCTCATCTGCAGTCAGTTCAAATTCGATGAAAATGGAGGAAAAATCCTGAATGGAGTTGCTGCTGATGTGCTTGACGCCGTCTATTCCCTTGAGATGCTTCTCTATGGGCCGCGTGATCAGGTTTTCCATGTCAGCTGGCGAGGTTCCGGGATGGATGGTGCTGACCATAAAATAGGGGAAAACGATTTCCGGAAATTTTTCTTTGGGAGTCACATCATACTGCATAAACCCGAATATCACCAGAACCACTATGAATATGTATATGGTGGTCTTGTTCGCGACGGATAGATTCGTAAGTTTAAATTCTCTGTGCTTCATTTTTGGCCCACTTTCCTATTTGATATTTGGCAGTTCCATAAGAGACTCATTATTGATCTGCAACCACTGCCAGATTTTGGCCATCAGCCAGATTTTGATACCCGAATGTGACCACATGCTCGCCCTCCTGAAGTCCGGAAAGCACCTCAATCCAATTGTTGTAATTCTTGCCGGTCTGGACCGATCTTCGCTCGGCAATCCATTTCCCGTTTTTTTGTTCGGCTACGAAAATAAATTTTTCTGTCCCTGTCTCCTGGACAATGTTCAACGGCACTCTCAAGGCTTCATGGCTGGTATAGTCATTGATCGTCAGGACCGACAGCATATTCGGCTTGATTCCTGTTTCAGATTTGGGAATTTTCATTTCGACCTGGAAGGTGCGGTTATCCGGGTCGATGACCTGGGAAACGGCATCGACACGGAGATTGAATTCTCTTCCGACGACGGGTATGCTCACCCGCACAAGATCATTCTTTTTAATCTGTGAAATGTAAACCTCTGAGAGATCGACTTTAATTTTAAGATTGGAGAGCTGCACCACTCGTACAGCCCCTATTCCCGCGGCAGCCATCTCACCTTCCTTGATCAGGACCTCATCGACAGTCCCAGACAAGGGCGAGAAGATCTTCGTCATCTTGTATTGCTCATCTAATGTCTCCAACCTCTTTTCCATGCCTTCCTTGTTGTTCTTGGCCTGAAGGAACTCGATCTCACTGCCGATATTCTTATCCCACAGCCTCTGTTGCCTCTCAAAAATCGTCACTGCCAGTTTCAATCCGTTCTCCACTTCAGCTATACTGCTTTCCAGAATGGACCCATCCAGCTCAGCCAGAAGCTGCCCCTTGGTGACTCTATTTCCGGCATTGACATGTATCTTTTTCACAATTCCGAAAGACTGAGGTGCAACAAGAACATTGTTATCCGATTCGACTGTACCCTGCACCTGAATAAAATGCTGAAAAAGCTCCTTTTCCACTCGAGAAATTTTGACATTCATAACCTTTTCGCGTTTTGCTCCAGGTACTTCCTTCTGAGCGATCTCCTGTTTTAACTTTTCAATCTTTTCCGTTAAGGCATCCCTCTGCCTTTCCAGTTGCGCCAGTTGCGCCTCCTCGTTCCGAGGGCCGCAGGCAGCAAGAATTAATCCCATTCCCAATAGAACCCAATATTTGCTATTTTTCATGATCATTCATCCTTTACTTGAATTGTCTGATAATTACTTTCAATCCTGTCCAGTGCATTCTTTGCTGTGAGTAGTCCAGACATGGCTTGAATGTAATCGGATTGAGCCACCAGGTATTTATCATTTACCTGGATTAAATCCAGACTGGATGCAACCCCTTCCCTGTATTGGATCAAAGTGACATCGTATACCCTTTTGGACAATTTCACATTTTCTTTCGTATTCAAATAATTCTCATAGGCGGAATCCAGGTTCGACTTGGCTCTGGCTGCCTCCAAAGTCAATCCCTGAGATGCCTGAACTTTTGCATTCCGGACTTGCTTCAGAGCAATGAATGCCTGAGCGACTTTCGCACCCTGAACACCGCTTCTGAATATCGGTAAATTGATATTGATGCCCAAAACCTGCGAACGGAACCAATTCTCTTTAAAGTTGAAAAAATTGAACTCATCCCGGAACGCATTCAACTGGAACGAGTAAAAGGCTGAAATCGTGGGAAAATATTGAACTTTTTCGTTCTTTAAAGCCATTTCTGAAAGTTTCTCCTGTGTTTCAAGCAGTTTGTAGTCAATATTCCGCTGAAGGTCAAATTCGGTATTCGTGGCTTTCGAGATATCTATCTGTTGAAGCATGTCTTCCAGTTTGTCTGTGAGCACGATCGGTTCGTTCAAGTCCAGTCCCATCTGGTATTTCAAGAGTTTATAAGCAATCTCCTTTTGTCTGACGATCGCCTGCAGGCCGTTTTTCAGTTTTGTCACTGATATCTGGACAAGATCAGCATCCGTTTCGGCCACAAAACCTTCCTTGTATCTCTCCCTGATCTCATAATGGGTTTTTTCCAGATTATCGAGATTCGAAATCAGTATCTTTTCACTCTCTTCAGATACCAGGATCAAATAATACGTATTGGTGACCATCTCCAGAATATCCAATTGTGTCTTTTCATGATTTTGATCTGCCAGTTGACGGAAGGTTTTCGAAGTCTTGAGGCCAACGAGATAACTCCCATTAAATATGAGCTGGTCTACTGTAAAGTTAAGGTTGGCATTGTGCTGTGTGCCGAATTGGACCGGGATCTTTTCGTCAAGATTTCCCCCGAAGAAATCCGGAATCAACACGGTCGTCAACTCGAGATTGTTCATGTAGCTGATCGCAGAATTGATCTGTGGGAATCCTGTACGGACCGTTTCCTGAACCTTCTTATGAGCCGCTTGAATATCCAGCTGGGATCTCTGGGTGTCATAGCTGGATTTAACAGCAAACTCCTGAGCCGATTGCAGACTGAACTCCTGCACTTTTGGACTCTGGGCAGAGAGGAGATTAGAGAAGAATACTGCAGTCATTATCCCCATGACTGTAATTAAAAAATGACTCCAT
>DAOVAM010000115.1 GCA_030671065.1 Candidatus Aminicenantota bacterium | reverse complement strand
TCGGTCCATTGATAATTCTCGCCATAGCTTCCGCAAGCAATCTTATAAATCCTGTTCCCGGAAAAACTTCGGACATAAGTTTGATAGCGGCGGTAATCATCCGCATAATATTCTGGACGCATGTTCCCTCCACATCCCCAGTTTTCATTGCCGATTCCGAAATATTTCAGTTTCCAGGGTTCTTCACGTCCGTTTTTCCGGCGGAGGTTTGCCATAGGGCTTTGCCCATCAAAAGTGATATACTCTATCCATTCCTGCATTTCTTGAACCGTGCCGCTGCCCACATTCCCGCAGATATACGGTTCACTACCCAACTGGTCGCACAGATCCAGGAACTCGTGAGTGCCGAAATGATTATTCTCGGTCACTTTTCCCCAATGAGTGTTAATCATGGTGGGACGCTTGTCGCGCGGTCCAATCCCATCTTTCCAGTGGTATTCATCGGCAAAACACCCCCCCGGCCAGCGGAGGACAGGGATATTTATCTTTCTCAAAGCGTCAACAACATCGTTTCGGATTCCCCGCGTATTCTTGATCGGACTGTCATCCCCTACCCAGAATCCTCTATAAATGCACCGACCGAGGTGTTCGGAAAAATGGCCATAGATATTTTTATTGATCGTATCCTTACCCAGATCAGCGTTGATTATAATACGGTTGTGTATTTGCTGATCCTCTTTATTCAAGGCAAAAACGAAACCAATGGTTATGAACAACGCCAGTGCCAGAAAAGATAAGATATTTTCCCAATTTCTCATGATATCCCTCCTCGCCTCTCATTCAGGAGAGTCGCGACTCATTTTAAAAACAGTCTATCCACAATGTCAAACTCCATGAACTCTTCATTTGACATCCCCATGAAGTTTCTAGTACAAATAATCCTCTGGAAATGATGGAGGAAGGGTTCTAACCATGCAATCTCTAGACTGGGTAGTTATCGCCATTTATTTTTCCATCATTCTGGGCATCGCCTGGTGGGTCATCAGACAGAAGCAGGAATCTTCAACACAGTATTTTCTGGCCGGACGGCATGTGGGATGGTTTGTCATCGGTGCATCTATCTTTGCCTCCAACATTGGTTCCGAACACCTGGTCGGATTAGCCGGGACAGGTGCAAAAACCGGCCTGGCTATGGGACACTACGAGCTCCACGCCTGGTGCATCCTGCTTCTCGGCTGGGTTTTCGTTCCCTTTTACATGCGCAGCAAAGTCTTCACCATGCCAGAATTCCTGGAGAAACGCTATTCACCTACGGCCCGCTGGTTCCTGTCCTTGATCTCACTTGTGGCGTACGTGCTCACCAAAGTATCAGTGACTGTCTACGCAGGTGCTATCGTGTTCCAGGCTCTGTTGGGTACTGAATTCTGGACAGGTGCACTCATCACAGTTGTGCTGACAGGAATCTACACAATCCTGGGGGGGCTACGTGCTGTGGTTTACACCGAAGCCCTGCAGGCCATCGTTCTATTAGTCGGCTCAATCACTGTCACAATCGTTGGCATAATAAAAATTGGAGGATGGAACAACCTGATTGCTGTGGCTGGAAGCGAGCATTTCAACCTCTTTCTGCCTCTGGACCATCCGGATTTTCCCTGGCTGGGCATGCTCCTGGCCCCACCCATCGTCGGGGTCTGGTACTGGTGCACAGACCAGTGCATAGTCCAGCGCGTACTGGCCGCTAAAAATGAAAGCCATGCCAGACGGGGCACGATCCTTGCTTCCTACTTCAAGCTCTTTCCCATCTTCATCTTCTTCATTCCTGGAGTGACGGCGTATGCACTGGCGAAAACAGGACAGCTCAATCTTCCTGCTGCGGACCAGGCTTTTCCGGCCATGGTTAAGCTGCTCTTACCAGCAGGCATCAGAGGTCTGGTTGTCGGAGGTCTGTTGGCCGCACTCATGAGTTCTCTGGCTGCTGTCTTCAACTCCTGCTCAACCCTCTTCACTATGGATATCTATAAAAAGCTCAAACCACAGGCCTCAGAAAAAACACTGGTCCAGGTAGGACGTATTGCCACTGGAGTGGTGGTTGTCTGCGGCATTCTCTGGATCCCGTTGATGAAATTCATCTCCAGTGAACTGTATCATTACCTCCAGAGTGTCCAGGCCTATTTCGCTCCCCCCATCTTTTCTGTCTTTCTCCTGGGTTTATTCTGGAAAAGGATCAATTCCCAGGGCGCGCTCACAGCGCTCATCGGCGGCTTTGTCATCGGGATGCTGCGTCTTGCCGCTGAGATCTTTAAAGATAAATTGAGTGGATGGCTGTATACCTTCGCCGATATCAATTTCCTCTACTTCTGCGTCTATCTCACCCTGTTGTGCATCGGGATGATGATCGTTGTGAGTATGCTCACCCGAGCGCCCAATTACGAAAAAATTCAGGGATTGACGTATGCCACAACCGTAGATGAAGATAAAAAGGCATCGCGGGCAAGCTGGAATAAAAAGGATATTATTCTTTCAGTGGTCGTTTTGGTCATTATTGCTCTTGTAATGATTCTTTTTTCACCGCTCGTTATAGCCAAATAATCGGAAAAAGAGTATTATCAACAGAGGGAATTGAATTTAAGCGGAAACAATATTTGATCAATGAAAAAATACGCTCTTGGATTGGACTTCGGGACCAACTCCTGCCGTTCTTTAATCGTGGACCTGGCTGACGGCAAAGAGCTTTCCAGCCATGTATCTGACTATCCATCTGGGAGTGACGGTGTCCTCCTGGATCCCAAAGACCCGAATGTCGCCCGGCAAAATCCTGAAGATTATCACCAGAGTCTTATGGAATCTGTTCAGGAAGCTATTGCTCAAGCAAAACAGGATGATCCTGAATTCAGTCCGGAAAACATCATCGGGATCGGCGCAGATACCACTGGGAGCAGCCCCATGCCAGTCGACGAGGAAGGGACTCCCCTGGGTCTCCTTCATACATTCAAGAATAACTTGAATGCCATGGTCTGGCTGTGGAAAGACCATTCCAGCCACGCGGAGGCTGCCCAAATCACCGAGCAAGCTCGGGAAATCCGCTCTCAATACTTAGCAAAGGTCGGTGGGACATATTCCTCTGAATGGTTCTGGAGCAAGATCCTTCACTGCAAACATACTGATCCTGAAGCGTTCAAGGCCGCCCGCAGCTTTGTCGAGTTTTGTGACTATATTCCAGCCCTACTGGCCGGTGATACTCGTCCCGATAGAATCATCCGCAGCGTCTGCGCTGCAGGACATAAGGCGATGTACAACGAAAAATGGGGAGGCCTGCCAGATAGAGAATTCCTCTCATCAGTCGATCCTGAGTTAGGAAGGCTTCGTGACAGGCTGTACGAGAAAGCCGTGCCTTCTGACAGGTTGGCTGGATATCTCTCCAAGGAATGGGCCGAGAAGCTCGGGCTGCAACCTGGAACTGCCATTGCAGTTGGCGCATTCGATGCCCACATGGGAGCTGTCGGTGCAGGAATTAAAGAAGGAACACTCGTCAAAATCTTGGGAACAAGCACATGTGATATCATGGTCTCTCCCAAACACAAAGGCCTCGAGGATATTCCCGGCGTCTGCGGAATCGCAGATGGCTCTGTGCTTCCGGATTATTATGGCATCGAAGCCGGTCAGTCCGCCGTGGGTGATATTTTTTTATGGTTTGTGAATCACCTGGTTCCGGAAAGTTACGGAAAAACACCCGACGAAAGATTCAAAAACCTGGAAAATAAGGCTGCTCAACAGAAGCCTGGAGAACACGGGCTCATCGCTTTGGATTGGAATAATGGAAACAGGACAATCCTGGTGGATGTCAGGCTGAGCGGGCTGCTCATCGGACAGACGCTCCACACTCAAGCCCATGAGATCTATCGGGCCCTGATAGAAGCCACAGCCTTTGGAGCATTGACCATCATCAATCGTATCGAAGAATTCGGAGTGAAAGTCGAAGATGTTGTGAACTGTGGAGGATTGGCTACAAAAAATCCTTTCCTCATGCAGATCTATGCCGATATCACCGGGCGACCGATGAAGCTCTCCCGCAGCGACCAGACCTGTGCCCTGGGAGCTGCCATCTTTGGTGCTGTGGTCGCAGGGAAAGAAAAAGGTGGATTCTCAACAGTGGATGACGCCCAAAAAGCCCTGACCGGTATTAAAGAAACATACACCCCTGATCCTGAAAAACACAACATCTACAAGGAAATGTATTTGTTATACAGCCAGATGCATGATGCTTTCGGGACAGTGTCCTGGTCCGGCATTCTTCATAACGTCATGAAAGACCTCATCTCATTGAGGGAAAGACAGAGGATATCCGAATGACAAGAGCCGAGCTCAAAGAAAAGGTCTGGAGTGCTAACCTTGATCTCGTTAAGCACAATCTCGTGATCCTGACATGGGGCAATATCAGTGGCTTTGACCAGAATGAAGGGATAATGGCCATCAAACCCAGCGGTGTCTCTTACGGAGAGCTGATGCCAGACGACATTGTCATCGTCGATATGAAAGGAAAGGTCATAGAAGGCACACTGACTCCTTCATCAGACACTCATACTCATCTTGAACTTTATAAAAGTTTCGATGAGATCTCTGCTGTGGCTCATACACACAGTGAATACGCCACTGTCTTCGCCCAGGCAAACAGGGAGATCCCCTGTCTAGGAACAACCCATGCTGACTATTTCCACGGCTCCGTCCCTGTGACCCGTCTTCTCACTAAAAAGGAAGCCGAAAAGAACTATGAGAAGAATACGGGCAGAGTGATCATCGAACGTTTTTCTGACTTGAATCCTCACGAGATTCCAGCGGTACTCGTGGCTGGCCATGGGCCGTTCACCTGGGGAAGAACTCCGGACGAAGCCGTTAAAAACAGTGTGGCCCTCGAAAAAGTGGCCAAAATAGCCTGGGGAACACTTCTTTTAAATCAGGAGTGCGACCAGATTCCTGAGTTTCTTTTGCATAAGCATCACCACAGACGACACGGAGCCAATGCTTACTACGGCCAGAAAAAAAGGAGCAAGAAATGAAGAATATACCTGTAATCAATCCAGGAATCGTGACTGTCAGCCGAGATTGTTTTCCAATAGAATTGTCTCAAAACAGAAAAACCAGAGTCCTCAAAGAGTGTCAGAGCAAAAATATTCCTCTCACTGAGATCGAGACGATCGTAGAGAATGAAAAGGACACGCTCAAGGCATTAGCAGAGCTGAAAAAAAAGAGCGTCAATGCGCTCGTCATCTACCTTGGCAATTTCGGGCCCGAAGGCCCAACAACCATGCTGGCTCAAAAATTTAACGGTCCAGTGATGCTCGCGGCAGCTGCGGAAGAGAGCGGAAAGGATTTGATCCAGGGAAGAGGAGATGCCTTTTGCGGGATGCTCAACGCCTCCTATAACATTGGGCTCAGGAACTTGAATCCTCATATTCCCGAATATCCTATCGGGAACGCCGGTGAAGTTGCGGATATGGTCGCCGAATTCATCCCCATAGCCAGAGTGATACACGGACTTAAAAAGCTTAAAATCATCTCCTTTGGCCCCAGACCTCAGGATTTTTATGCCTGCAATGCACCCATAAAACCTCTTTTCGACCTCGGGGTGGAGGTCATGGAAAACAGCGAACTGGATCTCTACGACATTTTTCTCAAAGCCAAAGATAAACCCGAAATCAAAAAAGTCACTGAAGACATGACTCAAGAATTAGGAAAAGGCAACGCCTATCCTGACCTTCTGGAGAAACTGGCTCAGTATGAGATCGCACTGACTCAATTCTACAATGAGAACCTAGGAGCTTCTGAGTTCGGCGTGTTTGCCAATAAATGCTGGCCGGCTTTTGAAAGCCATTTCGGATTTGTGCCGTGCTATGTCAACTCCCGGCTCGCCTCCAGAGGCATCCCTGTTGCCTGCGAAGTGGATATTTACGGTGCTCTGAGCGAATTCATGGCCACCTGCGCCACCATGCTTCCTGCCACTCTCCTTGATATCAACAACACTGTTCCCGATGACATGTACAAAGAAGCCAAGGATAAAGTTAAAAAATATAAGTCCAACGACCTGTTCATGGGTTTTCACTGCGGGAACACAGCATCGTCCTGTCTACTCGGCGGTGAGATGAAGTACCAGCTTATCATGAACCGCCTGATGGAGCCTGGCAAAGAACCGAACATCACGAGAGGAACGCTGGAAGGCCGAATACAGCCAGGTGATATGACGATCTTCAGGCTGCAGTCCACAGCAGATGCTGTGCTTCGGGCCTACATCGCAGAAGGAGAAGTCCTCGATATCGATCCCAAATCATTCGGCAGCATCGGCGTATTTGCAGTCAAAGAAATGGCCCGTTTTTACAGACACGTTCTCATTGCAAAAAAATTCCCCCACCACACGGCTGTTGCTTTCAAGCACTCCGGCAAAATACTTTACGCTGCATTCAAAATGCTGGGAATCGAGGATATTGGATTCAACTTCCCCGAAGGAACACTTTATGGCGGCGAAAATCCTTTCTGATTATCTTCCCAAGCTGCGTTAGACTTCTCAAATATTTTCTATCGGTTCATCTTTCTGAGAAAATAAGCAGCCATCCTCTCAGACTATCTCAGCGGTTCATATTCCAGTCATAATGCAGGTATTCGATCTTTAATCGTTCGTGTTCTTGCCTGATGAAATCCTTGGCCTTATCATCCACTAGATAGTCAATGATGAAATCCAGGATCGCGTTTCTCCCGCCAAAAT
>DAOVAM010000101.1 GCA_030671065.1 Candidatus Aminicenantota bacterium | reverse complement strand
ATACAGCCACTATTGATTCACCCATAGTTGAAATAATCGAGGGTTTTTCCAAGCTGCCTTACTGTTTTACATTGCAGAGCTGTTACGGACATTTTTTATACAATGATCAAAGAGACCAAAATAACATCAAGCCTTTGCCGGTTTCAGAAAATATCGCTGAAGTTGAGTACCGCATTGCCTATATCGCTCTATGCATAGAAGACAGTGATCCTGGAAGGAAATTGTTCAGCGAACTGAGTGAGGTCCCGGCCGTTGATCCGGAATACATACAGTTCTGTTCCGCAGATTGGTTCTGGAAAGACCAGTTCAATTCATACGCTTTACAGGTCGAGCCGGAACGATACAAGACAAAAGACAGGTGCTCGGTCAGCTATCAGGAAGCACTCCATATAGAGAAAGTCAGGAGTGCGTTCTTTGCTGAAATCAGAAGGATTGTTCAAAAGAGATTGAATGAAAAACACTGATCGCTAACATCTTCTCTCTCTCTGGTCTTACCTGGTTTATTCCAAGATTTCGCCACAAGTAAGTTCTGATTCCTTACGTTTTTTTCAGGAATGATTAAGTTGAATACTCGAGAATTATCCCGAATAATGAAACTGAGATATGATAAAGGAGCGCAAAATGATAAATATTTTCAGCCAATGTCTTTCATTCCTGATTACTCTTCTGATAACCTTCTTGCCTGCTTTTTCTGGCGCTGGTCCTGAAGTCTTTCATGTTCCAAGGATTGAGGGCATCACTGTGGACGGCTCGGTTGATGACTGGGGGACGCAAGGATTCCGGGTTGAGATTTTGGCCGATCCGAATGGCCGGACTTTACCTGTGGATGATTTTGATGCGAAATTCCGGCTTGCGTGGGATCAGCAGGGTCTTTATGTATTGGCAGTTGTGCGGGATGATATTGCAGTAGAGAACGAGGATCTTTCCCGGCTGTGGCGGACAGACTGCGTGGAGTTTTTCGTTTCGGAGTTTGTGGGTTCGACCAATCGGTACCAGGTAGTCATCGCCTCGGGTGCAGATCCCCAATACAAAACAGTCCGTCAGAGGATTTATGATTGGCGTCACCCGCGCTATAAAACATCAGAACTGGCAGCCCGGTCAGGCAGTCGAGCGTTCGAAGGAGGTTACGTTATCGAAGCACTGCTTCCCTGGAAAAATCTTGGAATCAGACCGAACACAGGTACTGAGATTGGATTTCAATTCGTGGCGAATGATGATGACAGTAATTCTGAGGATTTAAACGGCTCTCTTCGAGTTGCCTGGTTCCGCGGGATTGGCCCGACAAGCCGCCTCAACATGTACCGGCTGAGACTTTCCGATGAACCCAGCGAAGCCGTGTTTTGCCGTGTCGACCGTGAGATTAGCCTCGGTCACTGTACGGTTTCCATCATGGGTGCAAGAGAATTGATCGGCAAACGGGTGGCGCTCCGAAGTGCAGACGTGATTATCGACCAGGGCACACTGGAGCAAAAAGACGGAAGGGCATTTAGAGAGTTCAATCTCGATTCAGAGAATTATGCCGATGAGTGGCCTCGATTAGATGTTGTCGTGGGTGAAAAAACTGAAGCCAAGTTCAAGGCCTTGTCCACTCTGGACTGGCTTCTGGAAAGATACATCCAGGCATTGGGCGGACGCGACGCCATCGAGAGGTTGACGACACGCGCGTGCACAGGAACGTTTACAGATGATCTGTCGTGGACAGATCCCCCGGTACAGACTCATCCCTTAAAAGCTTTTGCTAAGATTCCTGATAAGTGGATCACAACTCTGCAGGTCTCGAAGGGAACCGAGCAAAATGGATTTGATGGACGCGTGGGCTGGAAGCAAAATTCCGACCGCATCGAAAAAGATTACCGGATGAGCCGGTCATGGCTTGGCTATCTCCTGAATCCGCAGGGCCCTCTATACATACGGGAGTACTTCCCCGGGATGATTCTGGAAACACAAGAAATATTCGGAGGACGTTCAGTGCACTTAGTAAAAAATAAGACTCAGAACGTGTTGTATTTTGATGCGGAGACCGGCCTGTTGACCCGGATCGGTCTTCAGTGGGACTTGCAGGACTACCGCGAGGTGGATGGAGTCAAGTTTCCCTTCCGCATCGCCACAAGCCGGAAAGGCGGGGAAAGTTATTTTGCCTTTGACAAGATAGAGCACAATGTTCCTGTTGACGACAGGCAGTTTGCCATTCCCGATGCAGGTGACGTGTTTGCCGACGCGTTCGCGGGGATCGAAGACTCGAAGGTGCTCCCGATGTTGAAGATGAAAGGTTTGTCGTATGAACACGGGGAGATGAATGTTCCCTGTAAGGACGGTCGCTTCCTGTACGACCTCATCATTCGCAATAGCTACACGCGGGGATTGGAAATCGGCACCTTCAACGGGTATTCCACGCTGTGGTTCGGACTGGCATTTCGAAAGACAGGGGGGCGTGTGATCACGATCGAGTATGATCGAGTGAGTGGTGAGGAAGCCAGAAAGAATTTTGAGAAGGCTGGATTGGAAGGTGTGATCGATTCCAGGATCAACGATGCTTTCGAGGAGATTCCGAAGATCGAAGGAAATTTCGACTTTATCTTCATAGATGCCTGGAAACCGGATTACGTCAAATTCCTGCGTCTGTTGAACGACCGGATCCTGCCAGGAGGTGCGATAGTCGCGCATAACGTTACCAATCATGCGCGGGACATGCAGGGCTTCCTGGAGGCCATCCAGAATGATCCCACTCTTGAAACAACGTTTCATGAAATCAGTGCGGAAGGCTTTTCCGTGAGCATTAAGCGTAAATAAAATGAGACAGGAATGTTTACATCTCGGGAATTGGATGAATACAGCATTTGTGCTATCGTATCTAAAGAAATTATCGAATCAATATATGGAGGGAAGTCTTGCATATCCTGGTGATTGAAGACGAACCCAAGGTCGCCAAGGCGATCCGTGAAGGATTGGAGTCTGAGCACTACCAGGTAACCGCAGCGGAAACCGGTGAAGACGGATATTTTCTCGCCACTACACAGGCTTTTGACCTTATCCTGCTCGACCTCATGCTGCCCGGGCGAAGCGGACTAGAGATCCTGACTGCCCTTCGCAAACAGAAATGCCAGACACCGGTACTGATTCTCACGGCCAGGGATGATGTCGACGACCGCGTGGCAGGACTGGATACAGGCGCTGATGACTACGTAGTCAAGCCTTTTGCTTTTCCTGAACTATTGGCCCGCATCCGGGCGTTGACCAGACGCGGAAGACCCGAGCAGGCTCTGAGACTCAGGCTGGCCGACCTTGAGCTGGATTGTGTCACCAGGAAGGTCACACGAAGAGGACAGGAGATAGAGCTGACTGCCAAGGAATTCGACCTACTCGAATATTTGCTCCGCCATCAGAGACATGTCGTCTCCCGTGAAATGCTGGCCCGCGATGTCTGGAAGGTGACATCCCGGGCGACTCCGATGGATAATGTGATCGATGTTCATATCACCAGACTGCGTCAGAAAGTGGATGCTCCTTTCAAGAAAAAGCTGTTGAAGACAATCCGTGGAGTCGGTTTTGTCCTGAAGGAAGAAGAGGCATGATCCTGGGAAAATCAAGTATCCGGTTGCGACTCACTCTCTGGCACACTGTAGCCCTGATAGTTATTCTCAGTGTTATATCCCTCGGCAGCTATTTTTTCATGCGGAACCGGTTGGAATCTGAGGCGCAGAGCAGATTGGAAAACGGCTTTTCGATTGTCGAGACCGTCATCAAGAATTCGAGTGGAGACCTTTCCGACGTCTACCATCTCGGGCAAGAGAGTTTATTCCAGCTTAGTCAGGACGACAGAGTAGTTTACCAAACACTGATGTGGCAGGATAGGCTGTGGTCAGGAGCATCAAAAGAAGAGCATTTCGATGAGTCCGGCTCTTGGAAGTCCCCAGAAGGTTCTCTCTACTGGTTGAAGAAAGGGATAGAGACAGATTCAGGCTTTGAGATCATCTTTGCCCAGGATGTCACTTCTATGATGGAATACGTCAAGGGCCTGGCTGTTATCTTCTTGGCCGGGATTCCCTTCGCGCTTATTCTGGCTGTCTTGGGCGGGTACTTTCTGGCCGGGCGCGCACTCTCGCCTGTCAAGGCTATCACAAGAAAGGCTAATGAAATCAATGCAGAAAGCCTTTCAGAGCGCCTGCCTGTTCTGAATCCGAACGATGAAGTCGGTAGCCTTGCCTCTGTCTTTAACGATACCTTAGCTCGTCTTGATATTTCATTTCAGCAGTTGCGTCGCTTCACCTCAGATGCTTCCCATGAGCTGCGGACTCCTCTGACTTCTATTCGAAGCGTCGGCGAGGTCGCTCTTCAGGGATCCATGGACAAAAAATCATGTCAGGAAGCCATAGGCAGCATGCTGGAGGAGACAGACCGTCTCACTCACCTTGTGGACAACTTATTGACTTTGGCCAGGGGTGATGCCGGAAAGGCCAATCTGATCCCTCAAGCGAAGGATCTCAGCGTCTTGGTCGGCGAGGTCGTCGAGGAGTTGCGTGTCTTGTCCGAAGAGAAGAATCAGACACTTTCTTCAGATTTCCTGCCCTCGGTCATGGTAACAACCGATGAAGCCACCCTCAGGCGGGCGGTGTCCAATGTTCTCCATAATGCCATCGAGCACACGCAGAAAAAAGGGCATGTCGAGGTTTTCACTGCAAGGACAGAGGATGGGAATGCCATCGTCGATATCATCGACGACGGTCCAGGTATTCCTGAACCTGAACGCACGAAAGTGTTCGAGCGCTTTTACCGGATTGACAGAGCCCGTTCCAGGAAAGAGGGCGGCGTGGGACTCGGCCTGGCTATTGCCCGCTGGGCGGTTGAGGCTAATGGAGGCGTCATCGAATTCCGTAACAAGCAGGGCTCGGGAACCCACTGCCGAATCACACTACCTGCTGGCTAGATTGAGCGTTATTGATTGATGAAAGAAAGATAATATTTTCAGGTAATTTGAATAAGTACAAGAGGCTGCAAATCGGAACTCAGTGAAAGATGTAACACAGGGGAAGAAGTCATGAAAAGAAAAACAATGAGGGATTTTGCTGGCAAAGGGATTTCTGCAGGATTTGCCATTATTGCTTTATTGTGGACTCTGTCAAGCTGTGGAAACTCTGATCAAATATCTTCGGACACAGTCGTGCAGGCCAATGCTGTGAATGCGAAAGGAGAGGAGATATCCTATGATGATGGCATACCTGAAGCTCAGCATTCTCCGTGGTATGACAAACCAGGCGGCCAGCTCGCAGTTGTATTCACTCCAGCGTTCTATCCGGCAGCTCTGGCTAACGTGAGGTATTTGGTTGGTATAAACGGGATCCCAGCCACCGAATTTCGTGTGAGAGTGTTCGGAGGCACGGTTTCTGACGGTCCGGATGAAAGACATGATCTTTTGAAATCAGAGGTGACAACATCAGCAGAATTTGGAAACAAATGGGTGGAAGTTGACCTTTCAGACCAGAATATCATTATCCAGAGCGGAGATTTTTGTGTTTCCATGGAGTGGCTCACACCACCTGGAGACTACGGCAGGAATGCGCAGTTTATCGGAGTGGACTATTCAAATCCTGATGGGCGGAGTTGGTGGAAGACCGATTCCGTCTCAAGATGGGAGAGAATCCAGGACGTCGCTAACATTGGTGACCGGGACGTGATGATTCGAGCAACAGTCATCAAGAAATAGTTGAAAGAACCCTCTTATTTGTCTTATTGGGGAGTGACTGAATGAAAGACAAAGGACGCAGTCTTAAGAAATATGTTTTTTTAGTGCTCAGCTGGATACTGCTTTTCATAGGAATTGTACTGGGCATTATCGGAGCTGCAGCGGGTTTTCTGTTCAGCGCCGCTCTTATGAGCAGTGTTCTTTTATTGAGCATAACAGGTATCCTGGTTGGCTTCCTGATATCCTTCTCTCTCTCGTGGCTTGCTGGAAAGAGAATTGCGCCATCCCTTCGCATGCGTTTTGCTCTTGGCGCTGGAGTCGCGACAATTCTAGTGGTTATACTACTATCCGCATTAACGATCTTTAAACCATTAATACCATCTTCAGAAAGAATCCAACCCGTTGTTCCCCCTGAGGTTCAGTACTGGGAACTGGATACAGGCTCAAGTATTGCTTACCAAAGATTTCCCGCTGAGGATAGAAAATACAAAGAACCGGTGGTCTTTCTGCATGGAGGTCCTGGTGGTGCCGTTGTTTCATTTAAACCGATCACAGATGTTATTTCTTCTCTTTCTGAAGACGGGTATGATGTCTATTTTTATGATCAGATAGGAGGAGGTCTATCAGGAAGATTAAGAAATATCAGGGATTATACACTTTCGCGTCAAATAGCGGACCTTGAGAATATTAGACAGAAGATCGGAATGGAAAAGATGATCCTGATCGGGGAATCCTTTGGAGGTGTTCTTGCGGCTCATTATACTGCTCACTATCCTGAGAATATAGAAAAGATCGTGCTGATCTCTCCTGGGGAGATTGCATCTCAGGAATGGGAGCGTAAAAAAAGAGGGGATATCAGGGACAGGGCTTCTGAAGAAACGCTTCAAGAGTTCAGAGACCTTTTAAGAAACTTTCGATTATTGTTTGTAGATACACTGGTCGATATCAATCCTGATGCGGCCCATAATTTTTTATCTGAACCTGAAGCAGATGCATTTACCACAAAACTTTTTTCCCTATTACTCGGAGGGATGGCGTGCGATCCTGAGAAATTCCCCAAAGATCATTCTCTCCTGTTTGGTTTCTGGTCAACCATGAAGCTCGAAGAGTTTTCAGAGATCGATGCTGAAAAAGTGAAAAATTCCCTCGCAAATACGAATACACCTTTTTTAATCCTTAAACCGGAGTGTGATTATATTCGATGGGATGTGACATACGAATACAAAAAAATCCTGAAAAACGCAAAACTGCTCTACTTAGAAGGGGCAGGACACATGCCCTTTCTGGAAAAGCCAGATTTGGTGTTGAGTTCTATTCGAGCATTTCTTTGTGATGGCCCGCTTCCATTACCGGAATATAATGAAAGTTCGCCCCCTAAAAAATAAGATTGTGTGATTCACATGCGATACATTCTTTTTTGACAGGAGTTTGAGTGCTGTGATAATAATGCAGTATTAGGGAAGGCTGCATACAGCAAATCGAGAAGGAAACATGTTTATAGGTTTCGGCGATCTTATAAAAATAGCGGTTCTCA
>DAOVAM010000147.1 GCA_030671065.1 Candidatus Aminicenantota bacterium | reverse complement strand
TATGGACATCGTTCTTGGATCCATCCGCCTCCAGAGCAAAGCGTTTGAGATGACAGATGGCTACTGCCTGATTGAGCTCTCCACGGCGGCACTCTGTCTCGCACGGATGAGGACAGATGTATCCAAGGCTCAAGGCAAATGGTACGCTTTCTTTTATGATGTTTCTGGCTTCGTCGTATTTTCCCTGGGCAATAGCAGTTACGTAAGAAGGAATCTCCATCCCCACAGGACAATTCCCCATGCAGGGAATCAGCGCTTCTTTTTTGTCACCGGGCTTGAGATCTTTATCGCGAAGAGCGCCAGTTGGACACACTTCGACACATACGCCGCAAAAGCGGCATCCTGCGTCATCATAAGAGGGACCAGTTGTACCGACGATGACTTTCTCGTCATTGACAACATAGCCAAGTGCCTTCGCTCCCACAATATCTCCACAAGCCCTCACGCAGCGGAGACACCCCACGCAGAAGTTGTAATCCCTTATGAAAAGAGGCTTGTCTTCTTCGCAGTACAGGTTTTGGGGCACGTAGCGAGTGATATCTTCCTTGATTCCGACATACTCAGCCACCTTTCGAAGCTCACACACATCAAACAGAGGACAACAGCGCTCATTCTCTGGAACATTGGTCGAACACTGTGTCAGGCTGCAGCCTTCCTTCTGAGCACAAGTCAGGCAGGCGTGAGGGTGCTGAGAAAAAAGGGATGCCAGATTCTCCTTCCGGAGGACATCGAGCTGAGCAGAGGATGTCACGACTTCCATTCCCTTCTCTACATGAGTCACGCAAGAGAGGACAGGCTCTGTCTTATCCTGAATCTCAACCAGACAGAGACCACAGCCCTCGTATTCTTTGCCAAGAGGATCAGGATGAAACTGTTCCAGTCCCTGATAACACACATCAACCGGAGATACATCCTTAAAAGAAGGCAAATCTGGATGATAACAGAGATGAGGAATATAAACTCCTGCTCCAAGGGAAGCTTCTAAAATTGTCTGACCTTCTGCCGCCTCAATCTCTGTCCCGTCTATGATCAGCTTGATGCCCATTATTTTATTATTACGCTTAATCCATTTACCAGGAATGGGAGATGGCGTCCGGATCACAGGAATTCATGCACGGCAGAGATTTCCTCCCGGATACCGGTTTACACGGCGCGCAACTGTATTTGATCTTTTTTCGGTGATCTTCTGACACTTTGGCGACTGGCTCTTCCCGAAACGGGTCGTTTTCGTCTTCTCCGACCTCAAAGACACCTACGGGGCAAGCTGTCACACATTCTTCACAGCCATCACACTTGTCTGTATCGATGATGATGAAGTATTCACCTGAACCGTCTTTATAACCGTAATGGGCAAGCATTTTATCTCAAGCCTCTCTCTTTTTCTATAAGCGCCTTGGCGAAAAGAGCTCCGCCCAGAGCTCCTGCAATCTGGGTGTCATGCTTGGCTTCAAGAGCTTTTATCTTTAACTCTGCCTCGATTCTCTTCACGACTCCCTCATTCTTGGCGATTCCTCCAGTAATGGCAAAATCCTTTTCAACCTTTATCCGCTCCAGGAGTTCCACAACCCTGTGCGCCATTGCAGAGGAGTACGCAGCTAAAACCTTCTCCTTGGCCCAGCCCTTGCGCAAAAGCCCTACAGCTTCGGATTTAGCAAAAATGACACACGTCGAGCTGACTGGCTCTGGCTCTTCATCGACTTCAAATGAGAGGCGACCCATATCCTCTATGGGTACAGAAAGAAGGTCGGCAAATACTTCCATGCCGCGTCCTGTTCCCGCTGCACATTTGTCATTCATCAAGAAATTTGTGACCTTTCCTTTTTCATCACAGTGAATGGCTTTGCAATCCTGGCCACCCATATCCAGGATGGTCTTGACTGTGGGCCCGTACATGAAATTGGCTCCCCGAGCATGACAGGCGATTTCGGTTATGGCTCGCTTGGCAAAAGGAACATTCACTCTCCCATAACCCGTTCCCACTGTATAATGGATTTTGTCCTGGCTCAGGCCCGTCTCTTCCATCGCTTTATCCATAACCTTTTGAGCGCTCTCCGGACTATCCGAACCCGTCCGAAAATTACTGTAGCTGTACAGCTTGCCATCTATAAGGACAACAGCCTGGGAACTCACAGAGCCGACATCCACTCCGGCAGAAATAATATCCCCGTCTTTCCAATCGATGTCAGAGGATGTCCATTTTGATTCCGGCCATCTCCAATATTCTTTTTCCACCTTATCCTCCTTTTGCCTTCTCTGCTGCAGCAAAAGCAGCGCCCAAAGCACACGAATATTCCGGTTCTTCTGGAATGAACAATTCCTGCTTCAAGTCCCGTTTGAGAGAATCCACAAAACCAATGTTCCGAGCCACGCCCCCCACAAGAGCCACGTCCTTTTCGATCCCGATCTTCCGTGTCATGGAGGCAATGCGGTCGGCAATCGCATCATGAACGGCCCGGACAATATCTTGCTTGGCATGCTTGGCATGTATAAGACTGACAACCTCAGACTCAGCAAAAACAGCACACTGAGCATTCATCGGAACAGATTTTTGAGACTTTAAAGAGAGGGCTCCCATCTCCTCCAGTTTGACTTCAAGGGCACGAGCCATGGTTTCAGTGAAGGTCCCGGCTCCTGCAGCGCATTTTTCGTTAATGGCAAAATCGACGACCTTGCCTTTTTCATTGATCTTGATCGATCTTCCCTCTTCCGCTCCGACATCGATAACTGTCCGCACAGATGGAAAAAGAATATTAACGGCTTTGGCATTTGCCCCGACTTCAGTGATCGTTCCCTGAGCGAAGACAGCCTCCTCTTTTCCGGCACCCGTCGCAGTAATATAGGCTATGTCTTCTTTTTTTAAACTGGCCTGCTCCAGGACCTTGTCTAAAGCTTCCTGGGCGGCAGCCTTCTGGTCAAAGCCACTCAGGACCGAACTTTTGGCTTTGATCTTATCATCTTCCAGGACCAGAGCTTTCACATACTTGGCGCCGCAGTCAATACCGACGACATTCATGTCCACCTCCTATCATTTTTTCCGCTTACGTTCCCTTTAAGGCCTTTACTCATTGTTAATCTTTAATCTTCTCAAAATTCAGGCTTTCCATGAACGCATCGATCCGAGTAATGGTCTGGGCTTCATCAAACTCCCTCTCATCACCCATGTTGCCTTCAAAAATCATAACGGGAAAACCAGCTTCTTTGAGCGCCAGCCTGTTCTCGGCTATTCCTAAACTCAATCCCTCACAGCCCCGATTGTAGTGGAGCATGATCCCATCCAGTTTCCATTCTTTTGCAATCCTGAGCATCATATCGCTTTTATGATCAGGAGAATAGAAGTGCTGCCATTCCGGCTTTTTTAACTCCCACTCCGCAAGAACATGAAGGGCTTGATCACGATCTTTGATCTTTATGCCAAGCTCTTGAGGTGTCTTCCGCGGACCCCAGGTTCCGTCTTCCTGAATATCCCACATTCCTATCAAACCGAAAGTGTAAAGGGAACCGATAGAGACACACCCGAACTTTTCCAGATAACGGAACACCTTCAAAAAAGCCCAGGGAGGTTGTGTATCAGTCATCACCCGGCATCGTTCGTTAGCTATAGCCGCAATTCCTCTCTCGACTCGATCCTTCACTTCATCCCGCAATTCTTCGTAGAAATCCGCCACGATTCGACTGCTTTTATGGAGTGTCCCATGGACATACAGGGAATACATCGTTTTCTCATCCAGAGGCGCAGGAACAGCTTTGTTCAAAGCGCACGTTTCTGCCCAGAGGCTTTCCGAGCGGCAATGGTTGTGCACTGCCTGGATGAGCTTCTCATCGTCATACTTTCTCCCCGTAACCTTCTCCAGCCATTCGATTCCGTCATGCATCTGGCCGACAACATACTCGAGCCTGTTCTCAGTCAGCTCATCATAAGGCCCGACGCTGACATCCATGGCATAATAGGGGACATCTCCGCCCTCTAGATCACGCGCCACCTGATACCATTTCGCATGAGAACAGCAGATATGGTCCTGCCAGATGAAATCCGGCATCGGAAACTCTCCCCCGAATGCATACTCGTTCAGTATGATCGAGCCCCAATAATTGCGCATGTAGGAGCATAAATCTCTTGCATATCCCGCTTTCTCCACAGCCTCATGGCAGCGGAGAGCTAAGTCTTTATTCCAGGCCACAGACGCCGCATAAGGCTCCCCTGTGAGAGGATAGACATCGTCACCCAGGCCCGAAGGTATAGCATCGAAGGACCAGGCGCCTCCTGCCCAGCGCAAGCCTCCTTTCTCATGCGCTTTCGCGTAATTTTTATAATAATCCAGCCGGATCTCTTTCGATTTGTCCCAGCACTTTAAGGATTCTGTTTTGTATTTGGCACTCATGTCATTCCTCCTTAAAATAGATCCTCTTCGCTCAGCATTTCCAAGAAAGCTTCCACTCGAGTCTTGAATTGACCAACAGGGACCGTGACATCCAATTCTAAAAACTGCGCAGGCACTCCGTTACTCTTGAGGCTCTCGATGATCGAGGGAATATCGATTTCGTGAGGATCGCAGAACTTCTGCTGTATCACGATAGCTCCCTGAACGTTCCAATCCTTAGCCAGCTTGAGAATATGCTCTATCCTGGTCCGTTCCGGCCAATCCTTACTGGGACAGGGAACCCTCTCTACATAACGTGAAGCAATGGCTTCTAAAAGATTCCCATTCGTGTTCACCTGATTCCAGAAGTAGCGGCTGCCGGTGCAGTGGTCATCCACGACTAACATCGCACCCAGTGACTCCACCATATCCACAAACTCTGTATCATCATTTTCACTCCCCAGTATCATCAGTCTGACTTTTGAGCCGTTTTCGATTTGACGTTGCGGCAGCTTCTGCAGAATTTCCTGAAGGGCTGCATTGTAATCCCTTTTATCAACCATCTGGCTTGCGACGACCGCATACATGGCCTCAAGTCCGGTTAAAGGAGGATTATCCTGTTTCCGCAATTCATACAGATCCCTGGTGAGCTGGCGGGACGTGTTCATAGCTTCTATACCCTTATTTAAATCTTCATCGGAAATCTTTTTCCCAGTCCATTTCTCCACAGCTTCTTTGAAGGTTTCAAGCTCTCCGGTCAAATACGGAAGCGCTCTTTTGCTCTGGACATTATTCGGCATCGGCAGGTAATAGCTGAAATCTACAGGAATGTGCATTTTCCAGGAAGTATAAGCCTGGCGGATGTGCAAGCAGCTCTGAGCGATCATGACTCCGTCAAGATAATCATACCGTCCCTGCAGTCCTTGAGCTAAACAATCGCGGCAGAAAGGGCAGAACATCCCGAAGATGTGAGGTTCGGTCACATCCTGCGGCTCGTGACTTCCCAGGATTCTCACAGGAAGAACGTCTGCAGCGTAGAGAATCTCCTCAGGAACATACGTACAGAAATAGCCCACAACTTTTCCACCCGTTTTTTTCTTCCACTCCTTGGCGTATGCGTGGCGTTGTTCGTACCACTCTTTGAATTTTTCCATCATTCTTAAAGCTCCTTTTCCAGAGGAATCATGTTGAGGATATCGAAACCCAATGATTTAAAGTAAGAGATGAGATCTCCCTCATACCAATCCACCAGAGTTCTAACCTTCTTTATCTCTTTTCTTTTGAAATGTTCGAGCAGGGTTTCGCCCATTTTGTGGCCGACTCCCCTCCCCTGGTATTCAGGATCGATCCCCAGGACCTTTATCCATCCTGATTTTTCTCCGCGGCCGAATTCCCACAGCCTGATTTCGGCAAACATAAATCCCACAAGCTGACCGTCTATCTCTGCGCCAAGATTCATCAG
>DAOVAM010000283.1 GCA_030671065.1 Candidatus Aminicenantota bacterium | reverse complement strand
GAAAAAAGAAAGAAAGGAGAAGTTTCGGGATACGTATCAGAATCTTCTGAGGGTTCTCCTCCGCCATCCCATCATTGTTCTTCTGGTCATCGTTTTGGCGTTTTTGGGAAGCTACAAATGGTTCAAAGATGAGGTTTCTGTTGGAGATTGGTGGGGAGGGTGGATGGAACAGCAGCTCTATGTTCGGATCAGCATGCCTCCAGGAACACCCATAGAGAGCACAGATGGCGTCATAAATAACTTCGAAGAGAAAGTTTTGGAAAAAAATTATGAAAAGAAGATGAAAACGGAAGTCTCTGCGGAATGGGCGCGAATCAGAATCTCATTTCCGCCTGAAGTAGAATTCTCTTACAGGCCTTATGCCCTTAAAGAAGAATTGATCCAGATCGCCACAAATTTTGCTGGAATAAGCGTTTATGTAACTGGATTCGACCCACAGAGTTACTCGACCTCAATGACTTCTGGCCCCATGTGGGACTCGCGCATCTCATTTTTCGGTTACAATTTGAAGAAATTATCGGAAATCACCTCTTCCCTTGAACGGACGCTGAAAAGAAATCCTCGAATCAACGATACGAGGGTTGTATCGAGCGTGTGGGGATGGTGGGGAATGGATTCTTTCGAGTATATCCTGAAAATAGATAAAGAAACATTAGGGATGTATGATATTGACCTCTGGTACCTTTACAGTCAGATCTCTCCTTACATAACCGGTAGAGTGCGGAAGCTCCCGATTAAGATCAGCGGAAAGGAGATGGAGATTTCCATGAAATTTCCTGAAGCTGAAGACACGGATTTGAAGAAACTTCAAGATACACTCATTCGAACTCGGTCAGGTGAGTTACTGAGGCTCAAGCATGTCTCCACCCTGGAAGAAAGGCCTATCCCCGGCTCCATAGACAGAGAGAACCAGCAGTTCAAGCAAACGCTTATGTGGGAATTCAGAGGGCCAGCAAAAGCCGGACAGAGATTCAAAGAGGCTGTTTTCTCAAGACTCGATCTGCCCCCAGGTTTTTCTGCCAGTTTAGAACAGACGTGGCGCATAACAGAGGAAGAAGAGAAACAGATCATATTCGCCATCATCTTTTCTCTCCTCATCATCTACATGATCCTTGCTTCTCTTTATGAATCCTTTATCCATCCTTTTTTCATCCTCATGGCTGTTCCTCTGGCGCTGATCGGGGTGTTTGTGGCTTTTGTCGTTGCGGATCAAACCTTCGACTCTGCAGCTTATATAGGAGTTATCTTGCTCGGAGGTATAGTTGTCAACAATTCCATCCTGCTTGTGGATCACATCAATTTAAGACGAAAGGAGGGTCTCTCCCTCCTTGATGCTGTCCTGCAGGGAGCGAGAGAAAGAGTACGGCCGATCTTCCTCACTACGAGCACGACTGTTTTGGGGATGCTGCCCATGGTTCTGCTCAAGGTGGAAGAGGGAAGAAGACACATCTGGTCTTCACTCGCTCTTTCTGCGGTGGGGGGACTCATCAGCTCCACTCTCTTCATTCTGGTTGCCATTCCCATTTTTTACCTCTATGGAGATAGAATTCATACCTGGGCAGTGGATAAAGCACAAGAGATGAAAAAAGCCTGGAAACGGCTATAAAACAAAAAGGGGACGTCCCCATTGTTTTGATTTTAACACTTGTTTCTGGTATAAAATTTATCCATCTGAGGCAAAAACAGTGGCAGTCTTATCCATTCCTGATTTGAAGAGGAAAATTCAGGATTTTCCGAAAAAAAATCTGATCCCTTTACCCACTCCTTTACAGAAACTGGAGAATCTTTCCCAGGCTTTTGGGGGACCGAATATTTATATTAAGCGAGATGACTTAACAGGTGTGGCTTTCGGCGGAAATAAGTCGCGCAAACTGGAATTCATCATCCAGGATGCCCTGGATAAGAATGCGGATGTGATTATCACGTGGGCGGCTGTGCAGTCCAACTGGTGTCTCCAGACGGCGGCCGTGGCCCGAAAATTCGGGATAAATCCCATCCTTCTTCTGTTTAAAACATACGATCTTCCGGAAGAGTACGACGGAAACCTGCTTCTGGATTTTGTCCTTGATGCTGACGTCAGGATAAGAGAGGCTGAGGCAGGTAAGGTGTTAAGATTGGAGGATGTAAGGGAGATAATCGAAGAAGTTGAGAACGAAGTCAAAGAAAGGGGAAACACACCCTATGTTGCACCGATAGGGGGTTCAATGGTAGGCGGCTCGATGGAGAAACCTTTAGGAGCGATCAGTTATGTCAATGCTTTCACAGAAATTCTGGAACAGTCTGAGGTAGAGGATGTTGACATGAATTATATCCTTCATGCAACAGGTTCCTGTAGTACGCAGGCCGGTTTGGCTGTCGGAGCAAAGGCATTAGAAAAAGATGTTCAAATTCTGGGCATTTCTGTTTCGGATGACAAAGAGTCCGTCAGAGAGGAAGTGTTGACTATTGCTCAGGACACTGTGCAGGCTATGGACCTGGAGATTGTTGTTGAAAAAGAAGA
>DAOVAM010000182.1 GCA_030671065.1 Candidatus Aminicenantota bacterium | reverse complement strand
AATCTCGAGAAGCCGTGCTTTCCATGGGGAAAGTTATCACTTCAAAACGGAAGAATCCTCCCGAGCCGGTTCTGTTGAAAGCTCTCTGTCCTCGTATAGGCTCGGATTGGGAACTGCGGAGGGATAGGATGAGCTTTTTCCGCTCTTATCTTGTCCTGAACTCAATTTATTATATCAGTCCGCAGAATATTCTTGATCTTGATCATTCAACAGAAGCGGTTACGGCTCCATACGAAAACATCACCGAAAGCGGACACACTAAGCGTCCCCAATTTCTTCTGGTGAAATACGAAGATCCAGTAAAGGCAAATAAAGCACTGGTCCATTTTCACGGTACGTTCCTGCCCGAACATAAGCACAAAATCAAGACAGATACATTGGCTAAAAATCCAAGTGTCTTCAAGATTGAAGAGGGCTGGTTGGCGTATCAATTGAACGGCAGATACCTAGTCTTAGTGTTTGATTGTCCTGACGAGGAATCTGCTGAGAAAATAATTCATCAAAACGTATCAAATCTATCAAAGCTGGAGGATTAACATGAAAAAGAAAAAGGGAGCATTAACCCGGAGAGATTTTATACGGGGAACAGTCGGCGCGACTCTCGGGACTTCCCTGGTCGGGCTCAACTGGTCCAAAGTAAAGGGAGCTGCCGCCGGCTCGAGTCTTGTGACCATCGTCCGGGATAAAAACGCCATGGATGCTGGCAAGAACGTGAACACCGATGTCTTGAAGAAAATGCTCGAACAGACATTGATCAAATTCACAGGAGAGAAAAGCGCTAAGGATGCCTGGTTGTCCCTGGTCAAACCCAGCGACAAGATCGGCCTGGTCCCGACTCCTCATCTCAACCCGACTCATGATGAGGTGACTGATGCGGTCAAAAGCTCATTGATTGATTCCGGAATTCCTGAAGGGAATATCATGAACGCTCAGGGGGGACCTGAGAAACCCAAAGCCTGCACCGCTTTGATCGGCCTGCCCGGACTTAAAGCTCACTGGTTAACCGGAATCGGCACGGTGTTGAAACTCTATATTTTGTATTCAGGGAGTCCCCGCAGCTATCATGCGCAGGACAATTCAAAACTGGGAGAGATCTGGAATCTTCCTTTTGTCAAAAACAAGACCAGGCTCGTCCTGGTCGATGCACTCCATCCTCTTTGTGATAAAGGACCTCAGGTTGATCCCCGGTACAAATGGGCTTACAACGGTTTGATCGCCGCCAAAGATCCCGTGGCTCTCGAGACTGTGTGCTTGAAGATAATCATGAACAAAAGAGAAGAATTAAAGGGTGAACCCTGGCCGCTCTTACCCCCGCCTCTCTGTGTGGAAGCCGCGGATAAGGAATATGGCTTGGGTACGAGCAAACTGGAAAACATCAAAATCGAGACCTTCGGCTGGAAAGAAGGATTATTGCTGTAAAACGGAATTAAGCTCCACTTCCCATTGATTTGATAGGAGATTTTGCTCTCTGAATCTCTTTCGGGATAATCACATTTGTTGATATTTGACCTCCAGTCCGCCTGTGTGTTATTAAAGAGAAGCAAGGTTCAGAAAAATGATGGGGAAGAGGGGAAAGTCAAGGTTTCAAAAAACAACTCAAACCCAAATTTTATCACATTAGGGGAGCAATAAATGAAGAAACTGATCTCTGCAATAATGCTTGGGTTTCTAATCATCCTTGCTTTTCCACAGAACTATACATCTCCTTATACAGTAATCCGGGTCACTGATAACGAATACGCGGATAAGGAGCCCCAGATAAACGACAGCAACGACGTGGTCTGGCAAGGCGATGACGGCAACGACTTCGAAATATACATGTATGAATGGCTGATCGATTGGGTCTGGCAATTTACGGACAACTCCTCCGATGATAAACACCCGAAGATAAACAACAACGGCGATATCGCCTGGCAGCAGGATGACGGGACAGACATGACCATTCTCCTCTACGAAAAAGCCGAAGACACCATATGGGAGATCGTCACCAGTGACAGAGATAACAGCTGGAATACATTGGTTCCTTTCATGAACAACAACGGAGATATCGTCTGGCATGAGAACACTGGCAATCGTTACAACATCTTTTTCTATGATAATTCAACAGGAAACATTCTCCAGTTAACGAGCGACGTGGCAGTGGATAACTACAACCCAAAAATAAATGACAACAGGGAAATCGCCTGGTTTAGATATTTCAGTGATGCAGAGACTGGTCGTGATCGTTATTCAATTGTGTACTACGACACCACTCTTGGTTATGCGCAGTATATTTGGACACTGGAAACAATCATCGGCGCGTTCGCGATGAATGTTGAACGCCATGAGCCGCAAATTTGCAACAACGGCAGCGTCATATGGAATTTCTATGATTTGGGACTCTTAGACCATGAAATCTTTTATTTCGACCGCCAGGCTGGGGAAGTCCTGCAGCTGACGGATAATTCTGATTATGATGTTGGTCCTGACATAAACTCGAACGGGGATGCAGTCTGGCGCCTCCAGGCAGAGTATAACGACATAATTCTATACACGCATTCAACCGGTGAAACGCTCAATATCAGCGATGCTGAAAACCATGCCTATTGGGGACCGACTATGTGCCGGATCAGTGACAGCGGTCATGTGACTTTTCAGGCCGTTGAGGCCAGAATTGTGAATTGGAACAATGAGGTTTATGTCTGGGATGGCTCTGAAGTCACGAATATTTCTCAATCCGATAATAATGAGTATTACCCCATGATAAACGGACTCGGGAATGTCGTATGGACAGTGGATACGGATACAGAGGACGACGAGATATACTTGGCCTATTTACCTGAAGAAGAGGGTGATGGAGATGGAGATGAAAACGGCAACGGAGAGGGGGGCTTTCCCGACTGCTTCATTGCCACGGCATGCTACGGCACTCCCATGGCTGAGGAAGTGAAAATTTTGCGTAATTTTCGTGATCAGCATCTAATGACAGATCCTGTGGGGAAGGCCTTTGTTCGGGTTTATAACAAATATGGCCCGAAGGCGGCAGACTTCATCCGTGATAATGAGCCTCTCAAGAAAATCATCCGCCTCTGCCTTAAGCCCATCATCTGGCTCATAAGGGACAGATATTAACATCAGTCATTTGGCTGTTTAATTTTAATCACGACACATCCAACCTCTTGAAATCAACACATAATCCTATATGATATAAATCCGTATAAAAGAATATAA
Organism: Candidatus Aminicenantota bacterium; assembly: GCA_030671065.1. Lineage (GTDB taxonomy): Bacteria > Acidobacteriota > Aminicenantia > Aminicenantales > Aminicenantaceae > SOIA01. Next base: position 1,669 of record DAOVAM010000182.1, on the reverse strand, counting down.
GAATGGACGTTGCTGAGATTATTTTAGTTTCAGTGAATCTCTGCCTTGGATTCGGGTTTGCCATTCTGCTCTCCAGACGCTTAAACACGCTCAATCCTGAGCCAAAGAGATTTTTTCGTTATTTCATCATGTTTACGGGGATATATTTTCTCGAGTGCGTGGCTATAGTCGCCGCGATGCTGTTGCCGATCTTCAGTATTGGGCTGGCCTTTGTATGGGGAATTATTTTTGGACTATGGCTCAGGAAGCATGCTTCACCACAAAAAGTGCTGAAAACATCTTTTTTTATATCTCTCTACACGAGCTTTCCTGCCGCTTCATTCATTCTAGTTCCTTTGTTCGGGCTGTTCTCAGGATGGGATGTATTAAATGCCACGGAAGCGGCTCGCTTTGGAATCCCAGACTTCCTTTACTGGCCGTTTAACACTATATTGGGGTTTTACGTGAGTCTTTCCATAGGAATTTTTATTCTCAAACCTGTAATCACAACTGGCACTGTAAGCTTGATCCTCCACCTCAAAGAAAAGCCAGGAAAACAATAATTGAAGATTTGCCTTGGATTCAATATCAGAAACAGTCCTGAGTGGTCCGCAGGAGTGAAGAATATGATCAAAATTTCAATTTGATACATTGGCTTATAGAGATACCTTTAAGAGGAATACACAAACGGAAAAACAGAGGGAGAAGAAATGAAAAACATATCTAGAAAGGCATTATTATTTTCAATTTTTGCATGTTTTTTAATTATGATCGTGTGTGTGGAAAAGAACCAGGCGACAGTAAAAAATCAGAGTCTCTGGCCCGAAATCGAGCCTTTCGAAACCGGACACCTAAAAGTATCAGGTATTCATGAAATCTATTACGAGATCTGCGGAAACCCAGAAGGAAAACCCGTTTTCGTGCTCCATGGTGGCCCGGGTGCAAGAGTCACTCCCTATTACCGCCGCTTTTTTAATCCGGAAGCCTTCCTCATCGTGCTCCATGACCAGCGTGGCAGCGGAAATTCCAGGCCAAAATTCGAACTACGTGAAAACACAACCCCGCATCTTGTGGAAGACATCGAAAAACTGAGAGGCCATCTGAAACTGGATAAAATCATCTTGTTTGGCGGCTCATGGGGATCTACGCTTGGCCTGGCATATGCTGAGACCTATCCGGATAATGTCAGTGCTATGGTGCTCCGTGGAATCTTCACTGCTGCACAAGATGAGATGGACCATTTTTACAGGGGTGGTGTCCGCCCATTTTTCCCTGAAACATACGAAAAGCTCGAGCAGGCCTTTGGAAAAAATCCCACACCTCAGGCCATATATGAAAAAGTCAACAGCAAAGATCCTGCAGAAAGGCGAAAATACGGAAGAGCCTGGACCGGTTACGAAGCCAAGCTCGCCATGCTTCACTACCCGGATGAGTGGCTGCATAACCTGCTCACTTCAGAAGAATATGCAGATGTCGTTGTCTCTTTAGCCCTCATAGAAAACCATTACATGGCCAATGGATGCTTTTTTGAACCGGGGCAGCTCCTGAGGGATACCGATAAAATAAAGAATATCCCGACAGTCCTTGTCAACGGCCGCTATGACATGATCTGTCCGCCGTTCAACGCCTATAGACTGCATAAACGACTGAATAATTCTGAGCTGATTATCGTCGAGGAAGCCGGGCATTC
>DAOVAM010000174.1 GCA_030671065.1 Candidatus Aminicenantota bacterium | reverse complement strand
AAGCCAAATGATCCTGGTTTGAGTAGTCGGAGTGCACATCAGTATAATTCCGTGATAGGGGAGAAAAAAGGCGCCGCAGCATGGTGGGAGTCACCTGGCCTGACCAACCGCAATCCACAGTGGCTTCGTAATAGCCCGAAGCATCTGTTACTGGATTTCCAGGGAGTCCTGACATCACCACTCCGCTCACCGGCGCAGAAGTCGATGCCATACGAATCGTGCCTGAAATTGTGTATGTTAAAAATGTTCCGGTAAAGTCCTGACTCAATTGGTCCGAGAGGACATTGATGTAGCTCCGGCTTGGAGGCGCGAAAGAATAACAATCTTTGAACGGAGTGGCTGTTCCGGACCAGCCTTCCTTCACAGGATGGGAATAACTGCCGTCCGACCCAGTTGTCGCCTCGCCTCCGCTGTTAGAAAAGGTGATGGTCACCTCCTCAATCGCTTCACTCCCACCAGTCCTCACAAAACCAGAGATAATATGAACAATAAAACCAGTATAGTCTTCACCAGCCTGGTCAGAAATGACTTCTGTATAATCCCGGCTGGAAGGTGAAAAACCATAACCTGCTTTGGATGGAGTCGCTTCCCCAGACCAGCCAAAGCTCACATTGTGAGTATAATTTCCATCTGCATCTGTTGTTGCTTCCCCCTCATCCCCGGAAAATGTGATGGTCACTCCCTGTATCCCCACACCTCCCTCAGTCCTAACAGTTCCTGAAATTTCCGGCCTATCTTCACAGATCAGGGTTGTGCCTGAATTACTCGCCTGAGGAGAAACATCTGTGTCCTGAGGGAAAGCGCTTGGATTTCGAGGCATTATAAATGTTGGTCCCAATGCCGCGCCAGTGCCGGTAATCGAAGCGCTTGAATCCCCAGGCAGTGCACAAGAGGGATCAATCTCTCCGTCAGAGTACAGCTTCAGGACCAGGAAATCGAAATCTCCTGTGTTATAGGAGTCTGTGAGGCCTGCCACAACATACCCTGTATCGTCTGTCTGCTGAATCGAGAATGCAGCCTCTTCTCCGATGTCTCCATAGGTCTTTTGCCATTCGATGTTCCCGAAGGGTGAAAGCTTGATCAGCCAGAAATCCGAAAGCCCTGCGCCAAAGGAGTCTGTGTGTCCTGCGACAATAAATCCACCGTCGCTGGTTTGTTGGGCAGAATCAGCCTTGTCATCTCCGCCTCTCCCATAGGTACGTTCCCAATCAACATTTCCGATCGAAGTCAGCCTTAACACCCAATAATCCCAGCCACCGGCGCCGAAGGATTGTGTATGGCCAGCAACCAAATACTCTCCATTGTCGGTTTGTTGAATGGAATTCGCCAAGTCGTCCTGACTTCCTCCGTAAAAACGCTGCCATTCAATAAGGCCTGTAGAAGTCAGCTTCAGGATCAGTAAATCGTAGCTGTTATTGATCGACGGGTTGATGTGGCCTGCAGTGATGTATCCGCCATCGCTCGTCTCCTGGATGGATTTTAAATAACTGTTCACACCCAGCGCATAAATATCCTGCCATTCAATATCTCCATCGGAGGAAAGTTTCAGCACCCAGAAATCGACTTCTCCGTTCCCGAAAGAATCCGAGCTGCCGCCAACAATGTATCCTCCGTCACTGGTCTGATGGACGGAATTCGCCCAGTCATCACCACTTCCTCCGAAAGTCTGCTGCCATTCGATACTTCCTTCTGAAGAAAGTTTGAGTACCCAATAATCCAGGTTTCCAAGGCCGAAGGAGTCTGTGTATCCGGCGATGATGTATCCCCCATCGCTCGTTTCATCAATGGAATACGCTTCCTCATCCTGGTTTCCTCCAAAAGTGCTCTGCCACTCAATATCTCCTGCAAAAGAGAGCTTCGCCACCCAGATATCAGAAAGCTCCACTCCAAAGGAGTCGGTATATCCCGCGACTATATATCCACCATCGCTTGTCTGCTGAATGGAGTTCGCCCAGTCATCACCATCCCCTCCATAGACCATTGCCCATTGGGCATGGAGAAAATGAGGAATGGCAAAAATGAGGATAAGGATTGTTGTGAAAATAAACTTTTTCATTTATTCACAGGTCCTGGCTATTTAAATCCATTATATCAATAAGAAAACAATCAATCCAATTGCTCTTTTTTGAATTGTGTATGAATAAAAAGAAAACGGCAAAATCCACTAACACTTCTGAAGAATTTTAATTAAATAAAAGGAGAAGACAGGGAAAATGAGAATGAGAATACACATGAATAGTAAAAGGGGAGTTTGAATCACGAGCACCCCTTTGTCAGTTCAGGATGCAGAAATTCTCACGGAGTGCAGATTTTTCTGGAGTCAACAGTCAACCCCATCAACCTCTCCCTTTGCTGTCCACCCTTTAGGAGCTACTCAAGGAAGAAAACTCCACTCTTTTTCTTTATTCTCTCTTTGTCCCGTTTAAGGCTTATCCTTATCAGTAGTATGAGTTATACTACAATACGCTCTACTAATCTATACCAATTTAAGTCTTTGTCAAGTGATATTTATCTTGATTTTTTATATCTATTTGCTACAATCAGCCTCTTAAATATATATATTGACAGGAGGAACACTTGCTCAAAAGATATCAGGTCCTGCTTCCAGATTGGTTGGAGGACTACATTAAATTTTTAGTTAATAAATTTGACTTAAGCTTTTCTGAAGTTATTAGGATGGAAGTATGTATAGCAATTTTGAACATGGTCTCTAAAATCTACCCAGAATTTAAACTCGGTATAACTCCCGAAGAAATTGCTGAATACATAAGAAAAAATCTTCAACAAGAATTGGATCAAGAAATGAGACATAAATTAATGTCAAAAATCTATTTCGAAGCCAGAAAAGCAGCAGAATACAGACTTGCCCAAGAAAAAAAGAAGGAAGGAAAGAAAGAAAAAAAATAAATAGCACAAAGTTTGCCACATAATTCCACTAAATTTATGTCAATAATCATCCAGCCTCCCTTCTTTAAGGATTTTGTTCCTGTATAATCAGCTCTAATCCGTCTTGACTTTTAAAAATACCTCATTCAAAATTCACTGAAAAATATTATAATTTTCAAATCTTTCTGAAGCACAGGATGAAAAACAAAACCTATTTTGAAAACAGTGCAGGAATCAAGCTTTGCGGGATACTATCGAACCCGACAGAAAACAAGGAGAAGCCCATTATCATCATGTGCCATGGATTTTCTACGAGTAAGGATGGCAGGACCTTTGTGAGACTGGAAGAAATTTTAAATGAACAAGGAATATCCACATTCCGGTTTGATTTTTTCGGTCATGGAGAAAGTGAGGGGAAATTCACAGAGATCACAACCTCTGAGGCTATCGATGATGTTCTGAACGCCATAAAATTCTTGAAAGAATCAGGGCAGAAGAAAATCGGACTTGTTGGCTCAAGCTTTGGCGGGATGGCCAGCATAATTGCCGCCTCTCGATCAGATGACCTGTTTATTCTGGCGCTTAAATCCCCTTTGTCCGATTACAAGAGCATGGCGCATGCAAGACGCAGCGAGCAGGAGCTCAAGGATTGGAAAAAGAAAGGTTTTATTGAACTCGATAGCACGAATGAGGAAAGGCAGCGTCTTAATTATTCTTTTTATGAAGATGCGGAAAATGTGAAAGCGTATGAGGCAGCCAGGAAAATCAAAATTCCCGCATTGATCGTTCATGGGGATGAGGATGAGACCGTTCCCATTGCACAGAGTCAAAAAACCGCCAGCTTAATCGAGAACTGCCGGCTGGAAATCATCCAAGGCTGTGACCACGTGTATTCCGACCCGGATCATTTCGAGCGACTACTGAATCTGATCTCAGAGTTTATTATCAAGAATTCTTGATTACAGAGGGATCATTCCCGATTATCCTTTTTCACCGACTATACAAGATCTTTTGAGCAACAGGGATACCGAGATGGATTACGTGATCGAGCTTATAAAGAAATCAAAATAGAATCGAGTTATTATCTCCTTTTAGGCCTGGGAGCTCGAACCCAGCTTCCGTTCCACATGATCAAATCTTTATCGAAATCATCCGCGGACTCTATCTCAAAAAGACCTGCTCCTGGATCACTCGGATTAAACTCAAAATCTTCTTTCTTCCCGTCTCGGCCGTAGGAAACAACAACAAAATCATCTGCCCCACAGCGGGAAATTCCATATTTTCCGTTGCAGGCTTCTCCACAATAAACTCGAAAATTATTCCCCCAGGCATCTGTTATCGGAAGCACATACACATAAAAAGGACTCAACACTTTATAAAATTCGCCATTTTCATCATAAATTCCGTCCTGTTTGGGTAGAACATCGTTATCTGAAATATAGTCTGCTAAAGCTGTTGTGATTGTCATAATATCCTTCATGTTGTATTTTTGCTTCTCTTTGAGTTCAGCAATCCCCGTGTCTTCACGGGTTAAAGACGCAGTATTTGCTCTACTGAATTGAATTCCCCCAGCCGCAAACAGCAAAAGACAGACTCCTAATAAAGTTAAAATTCTGGACTTCATGTTACCCTCCTTTTCAATTTCATGAATGATTCTATAATTGCTGTTTCTGTTTGTCAATCTGGAGATATACGATTTGGAATGTGTAGAAAAGGCCGCATTTCCCGGGCAATAATCTTGGGTTGCATTCAAAAAAAAATAGGATGAAAAGTGTGGGATTCAGGGGAAAGTTTCTGTTAGTTGCCGCCGCCGCGGATAAGGGCTACTTTTTGAATAGTCGTTGTCAGGACACGGTTACCGAATTCAAGACGTAATCCACAGGCTGCTAGAGTATCAACCTTGATTATATTCCCGCCCCAGGTGCATCCGGCAATTGAGGCTTTCACGGGCGACATCCCTTTCCGGTCGAACCATCCCCCGGAAACAAGATAATGCTCGGCATCAATCACATAAACAGAGTATAAGGAATTCCGGGTGGTGATGAGCACCATATCTCCGAATTGAAGATCGGATTTG
>DAOVAM010000031.1 GCA_030671065.1 Candidatus Aminicenantota bacterium | reverse complement strand
AAAAAACAACCCTTTCAAAAACTGGCAAAAATTGTTTATCAGACTTTCGGTACTAAACTTTGGGGGCTGTTCAAAACATTAAAAATTTTTCAAAGTTTTGTTAACTTTTAAGACGCGACCCCTTTTAATTTACTTTTAACTTTTACTAAGGTCTGACCCCAATTCTTATTCAGAGAGGGCTTTCTTTAATTCCTCTTTGAGCAGAGGAATAACTTGAAAAAGGTCCCCGACTATTCCAAAATCAGCGACTTTAAAAATAGAAGCCTCAGGGTCCTTGTTCACTGCAACAATAAATTTGGATGATGACATCCCTGCCAGATGCTGTATGGCACCTGAAATCCCGAAGGCCATGTATAGATTCGGGGATACCGTTTTCCCAGTCTGCCCGACCTGGTGCTGATGGTCTATCCACTCTGCATCAACTGCGGAACGCGATGCTCCGACAGCAGAGTGAGGGACGATTGAAGTCAACTCCTTCAGAAGGTCAAAGTTCTCCTGTCCTTTCATCCCCCTTCCTCCTGAGATTACTACGTCCGCCTCTGTCACATCCAGCTCCACGCCTTCTTCTCTTAAGGTTTCTTCCACCCTCCCTTTGACCTGATCTTCGGGGATAACCACTTCTTTTTTTACCACCTCTCCATCTTTTGCGCCGTCCTCCAAGAGAGGAAAAACATTCGGCCTGAGAGATGCGATCTGTGGTGAAGATTTAAAAGTCACCGTGGCCAAGGCTTTGCCAGCGAATATTGGACGCGTCACCTCCAGCTTTCCTTCTTTAGTGGATGTGACCGTACACTCGGAAGCCAGGCTGACTCCTAATTTCGCAGCAAGACGTGGAGCCAAATCTTTGCCCATCGAAGTTGCAGAGAAAAGGATAATTTCAGGCTTTTCCTCCTCAGTCAGTGAATGCAGAGCCTGGGAGTAACTCGAAGCTGAATAATGGGCGAAGAGAGAATTTTCCAGAACATACACTTTCGATGCTCCATAAGAGAACAATTCTGAGGCCAATCCTTCCACACCATGGCCAATAAGAACAGCATGGGCTTCTGTGTTCAAATCGTCTGCTCTCCTCTTCCCTTCGGATAGCGCTTCAAAAGAAGATTTTTTTGCTTTCCCATCTCTTATCTCAATGAATACTAAAATCATCTCATCCCTCCCTTTAAATCACCTTCGCTTCTTCGTGCAAGAATTTCACCATTTGCTTTGCCGCTTCCGCGGGTTCCTCTTCTACGATTTTTCCAGCCTGCCTTTGAGGAGGACTTTCTATCTTTGTGACCTCTAAGAGCGGGGCAATATCCTCCTCCTTCAAGTCCAGGTCTGCAAGAGTGACAACCGGGATCTCTTTCTTCTTGGCTGCCATGATGCCCTTTAATGTTTCATACCGAGGTTCATTCAATCCTTTCTGCGCGCTGATGACCGCAGGAAAAGACAACGAGACTTTCTCGAGTGCCCCCTCGATCTCCCGGTGAGCGATTCCCTTGTTCCCTTCAATCTCCAGTTTTGTCACCACGTTGGCCTGAGGAAGCCCCAACAGCTCTGCCACCATGGAAGGAATCTGGGAATTGTCCGCGCCAACAGATTGCTTTCCAAAAAAGAGGAGAGTATAGTCAGAAAATTTCTTCTCGATCGCTCGGGCAAGTGTCTTTGCTGTTCTCAATCCATCGTATGTTTCGGGGACCTCATCCTTCAACAAGACTGCTTCATCCGTACCCATAGCCAGGCATTTCTTCAGAGTTGTCAGCGCCTTCTCATTCCCGACCGTAACAGCAGTGACTTTGCCTCCGTTGGCTTCTCGCAAACGAAGAGCTTCTTCAACTGCATATTCATCATAGGGACTCAGAACAAAAGTTAAGCCTTCTTCTTTGATCGTGTTTGTCTCGTGGTCGATCCTTATCTTTGATTCGGTATCAGGAACCCGTTTCACGAAAACATAGATGTTCACCTGTTCCTCCTTTTCAAATTTTCTTCGCTTCAGACACTAAGATTGAAACAAAACATCCAAGCTGAGCAAGAGAGGCCATTTTCTGATTTCTGTTAAACCTGCCGCTTTCATTTTCACAAGGGGCAACAGTCCTGTCTTGTTTGACTTTCTTTTGCCTCTCTTCTTCTATATGTTCAATCTCTCGCTTTCTTTTTTTTGTCAGTCCTCGAATCTCTTCAGGACAAGAGACCCATTTGTTCCCCCGAACCCGAAAGAGTTCGTCAAGGCATACCGTACTTCAGCCGGACGGGCTGTGTTCGGTATATAATCCAGGTCGCACTCTGGGTCAGGGTTTTCATAGTTGATGGTTGGAGGCATAATCTGGTTCTTCAGACAAAGAATTGAAAAACCGACTTCCAGTCCTCCTGCAGCGCCCAACAGATGACCGGTCATGGATTTTGTCGAATTGACGCCAATTTTGTACGCATGATCGCCGAACAGCTTTTTGATGGCAGCTGTCTCGATCTTATCGTTATAAGGCGTAGACGTGCCATGGGCATTGATGTAGTCTATTTCTTTCGGTTCAATCGCGCCATCCACAAGAGCCTTCGACATACACTGCACCGCCCCGTCTCCATCCAAAGAGGGAGCGGCCACATGGTAGGCATCTGCACTCATTCCATATCCGACAACTTCAGCATAGATATTCGCTTCCCGTTTTATGGCTGCTCCAAGTTCTTCCATGATAACGATTCCCGCTCCTTCACTTATGATAAATCCGTCCCGCTCCGCATCGAAAGGACGAGAGGCTCTCTCAGGCTCATCATTCCTCACGGAAAGGGCCCGCAGAGCACAAAAACCCGCCAAGCCGAGGGGAGTGATGGGAGCTTCCGAGCCGCCAGCGATCATGATGTCTGCATCTCCTCTGGCTATGATACGGAATGAATCCCCGACCGCGTGAGTGCCTGTCGTGCAGGCCGTTGCTGTGGCAGAATTCGGGCCTTTGGCTCCGAACTTTATGGAAATCTGGCCAGAAGCTTCGTTGATAATGGTCGCGACCAGAAAAAAAGGCGAGACTCGGCCCGGTCCTTTCTCGAGCAATGTTTTGTGCGTTTGTTCGATAAAACCGATTCCCCCGATTCCCGATCCCACGTAGACTCCTGTTCGAGTTCCGTTCAATGCTGCATGTCCAATCCCTGAGTCCTTAACCGCAATATCCGCTGCCGCAATAGCATAATGGATAAACTCGTCCATCTTCCGCACTTCTTTTTTCTCGATAAAATCCAGGGGATCGAAATCTGGAATCTGGCCTGCGATCTTGCTCGAGTATCCCGAAACATCAAACCTGGATATCTTACTCACTCCACTTTTTCCTTGAAGGAGTGAGTCCCAACTCTCCTTCGTTCCGATTCCCAAGGGAGAAACCAGACCAATCCCTGTAATGACAACCCGTCTCTCGACAGTTTTTTTATCAGAGGAGGGGGAAATTCCCATTTGAAACTGTTTCGTTCTTATTTCCCAACCGAGGTTACGATGTAATCCATTGCTTTTCCAACAGTCGTCAGTTTTTCCGCTTCTTCATCAGGAATATCCATGTTAAATTCATCTTCCAGCGCCATGACTAGCTCAACCGTATCCAGAGAATCAGCGCCTAAATCATCGATGAAAGACGCCTCTTCAGTAACCTGGTCCTCACCGATGCTGAGCTTATCGGAAACGATAGATTTTATCTTCTTCAGCAATTCATCTCTTTCCATGTTTCTCCTCCTTCAAAATTAATTTATTTTAAAATATTTTTTTTCACGGTACCATAATCATACCGCCGTTAACATTAATAACTTGTCCTGTGATATACGCCGCTTCGTCAGAGAGCAGGAATTTCACCACATGCGAGACCTCATCAGGAGTCCCAAACCTTTTCATCGGAATCAACTCGACGAAGATATCCTTGACCGAGTCAGGAAGATTCTCAGTCATCGGAGTAGCGATGTACCCAGGGGCCACTGCGTTCACTGTGATCCCACGAGGCGCAACCTCCCGTGCCAGAGATTTCGTGAATCCTAAAACTCCAGCCTTTGAGGCGGCATAGTTTGCCTGCCCAACGTTCCCCATCAAGCCAACAACTGAAGACAGATTGACAATTCGACCATACCGATTGCCGATCATGTTCCTAATAACTGCTTTGGAAAAATTAAAAATTCCTTTTAAGTTCACAGCCAGAACTGCATCCCATTCTTCCTCTTTCATTCTCATCAACAGGTTATCCCGAGTTATCCCTGCATTATTCACAAGATGATCAATCTTGTTATGACTCTTCACGATCTTCTCTGTCACATCCATAACCTGGTCCATTTGCGAGACATCCGTACAGAAGACATCTGCCTTTCCGTTATTCCCCACAATTTTCTGGGCGACTTCTTCGAGCTTCTCCTTTTGAACATCCACAAGGGCGGTATAAGCGCCTTCTTTGGAAAGCTCGAGGGCAATGCGCTCACCAATCCCTTGAGAAGCACCTGTCACGATTGTCACTTTATCTTTAAAGATCATCTCATCCTTCAGCTTGGCCAAGACTGTGAGTCAGCTCGGTTATGTCGTGTTGAATCTTATCCTGTACCTTATTCAGCACAAAATCCTTGGCCAGCCCAATGGCGTTTTTCACCGCATTGGAGTTCGAGCGTCCATGTCCGATTATACAGACACCATTTATCCCCAGCAGCTGAGCTCCCCCATACTCTGTGTAATCGACTTTTTTGTAGATCTTTTTTAAATTCCTTTTCATCAAGAAAAGTCCGATTTTGGCGAAGAAATTCTTCATAATCTCAGTTCGAGCAAAGTAGGAGAAGGTCTCCACAACGCTTTCGCTGACTTTCAAAGCCACATTCCCTGTAAATCCGTCACTGACTATGACATCGGCTTTCCCGGAGTAGGTATCTTTTCCCTCAACATTTCCGATAAAATTAATCGGAGAATCCTGCAATCTTTCAAAAGCTTCTTTGGTTAACTCATTTCCCTTTGTCTTTTCTTCTCCCACACTCATAAGGCCCACTCTCGGTTTTTTTATGCCCATTACACTGGTCATAAAGGTGTGGCCCATGACAGCAAATTGCTCCAGGTGGTGTGGGCGGCAGTTGACATTGGCCCCCACATCTATTAGGAGAGTCAGCCCTTTTATAGTTGGAACGAGGAGAGAAAGAGCTGGTTTCTCGACACCTTTTAAAGCCCCGAGTATTTTCTTGGAAATGTAAACCACTGCGGCTGTATTTCCCATGCTGACAAAAGCTTCTGCTTCCCCATCCTTGACTAGCTGTGCTCCTATCCGGATAGACGATTTCTTCTTTCTCCGTATAGAAAGGATGCCTTCTCCCATCCCAATGGCTTCAGATGCATTGACGATGGCCACTTTGGCTCTTGAATGGTTGGTTTTATCGACTTCCTTTTTTATGAGGTCCTCAACCCCCACAACAAGGACTTCTATTTTGTACTCCTGGGAAGCTTTTATCGCCCCTTCCACAGTGACTCTGGGGCCGAAGTCACCCCCCATTGCATCAACAGCAATTTTCATCTGACTCTCTTATCACTCTTCAGAACCCTCTATAACCTGCCTTTCTCCATAAAAACCACATTCCGGACAGGCTCGGTGGGGCAACTTTGGGTTGCCACAGTTGGAACACAGGGCTAATGAAGGAATAGAGAGAGCATCATGGGCCCTTCTCATCTTTTTTCGTGAATGGGAGTGTTTTCTTTTTGGGAGTGCCATTTATCTTTTATCTCTTCTGAAACTTTTGAGTTTATCGAGGCGAGGATCAGAGCTTTTCGTTTCACAGGCACAGTCACTGCTTTGGATGATCTTTCCGCACACAGGACAGATTCCCTGGCAATCCTCAGAACAGAGCGGTTTAGGCGGAAACACCAGATTCAACTGCTCTAATACTACCTCTTCAATATCTATCTTAGAGCTGTAATAAAACAGCTTGTGGGCGTCACCGTCCTCAAGGTGTTCCTTCATTCCTTCTATTTCTTCAGGAATATAGACCAGATCATAATTGGAATCAACCGGGAATTCAAAAGGAACGAGACAGCGACTGCACACGAAGCTGAGACAAGAGGTGATCTTGCCCTTAATGAAAATCTCTTCGCCGATCTTCGTGACTTTGAGTTCAGCGTGAACAGGCTGCAGAAAAACAGCGTTATCCTCTATAAGAGCCTCACTGAAAAATTCAAAATCTTTCGCGATTTTCAGCCCTTCTTTAGGTAATCGATCCACATCTATAATCATTTTTCATTCCATTCTTTATTGAATAAGTTATCCTATTATACCATCTTGCCTCCCTTTGTCAACTGAGGCCAACGGGGGTCATTTTAAGGTTCCGGCTTCTATTTTTAATGGGGTCGCATCTCAATTTTAATGGGGTCGCATCTCAACATTCGACATTTTTATCCCCTGTTTTTTACCAAATTTAGCATCTTGGAAAAATCTTTAAGATAAATATTCCATCGAGATATGTTAAGATGTGAATCCTTCTATCAATATTTCTTCGAGATATGTCGAATGTTGAGATGCGACCCCCTTTACTCTTTGAGGAGGACTTTTAAAGTCCGCCCGCGACAATTTTTTTATCAAAGTTACCAAAGCCTGACCCCTGTGATATAATGAACGCCTGAATGCCATGAAAGAGAAAAAACTCTATTTAATCGACGGCAATTTTGCTATCTACCGTTCCTATTATGCCATCCGGCATCTTTCCAATACACAAGGATTCCCGACCAATGCAATATTCGGATTCATCAGTATGCTCAGAAAGTTTATACAGAAAGAGAAGCCTCGCTATCTTGGAATCGCTTTTGACGTGAAAGGTCCGACTGTACGACACAAGGCCTTCAAAGACTACAAGGCTCAACGTAAACCCATGCCAGAGGATCTGGTGGTTCAGATCCCCGTCATAAAAAAAGTCATTCAAGCCCTGAACATTCCTTTTTTCGAGCACGAAAATTACGAAGCAGACGATGTACTCGGCAGCCTGGCCTATCAAGCGTCAAAAAGAAATATTTCGTCCGTTATCGTCACTTCGGACAAAGACATTTTTCAGCTAGTGGATAAGCTGACCAGCGTCTACAATCCTGTTAAGGATATCTATCTGGACGAAAAAAAGGTAAAGGAACTCTTTGGTGTTTCCCCCTCTCAAGTAATAGATGTTTTGGCTTTATGGGGAGACTCATCGGACAACATCCCTGGCGTTCCCGGAATTGGGGAAAAAACCTCTAAATCTCTCATCAATCAATTCGGCTCCTTGGAGAATCTTCTTAAAAAATTGGACCAGATCGAAAAGGTTTCTCTCCGGGAGAAAATCAAACAGAATCTGGACCAGCTGCAATTGAGCCGGCAGCTTGTGACTATCGAAAAAGGATTGGATCTAAAGTTCAATCTGGAAGACCTATCCGTATCCGAACCCAACCGCGACGAGCTGCTTCCGATCTTCCAGGAATTGGGATTTTCCTCTTTTGTTTCCGAATACATGAAAAAGACAGAAAGCACGAAGAAACAGTACAAGATCATTCTCGAAGAAGATGAACTGCAGAAACTCGTCGCTCGGATAAAAAAGGCTAAATTCGTCTCTCTCGATACAGAAACAGATAGTCGTTATCCCACTCGAGCGAATCTTGTCGGCATGTCCTTCTCGGTCAAGAGCGATCAGGCTTTTTACCTCCCTCTTCACCATGATTATCCCGGTGCACCCAGGCAACTCCCAAAGGAGAGGGCTTTTCACTTTCTCAAAGAGATCCTCGCAGACCCGAGCATAAAAAAAATTGGGCAGAACATCAAATATGACTCTATCATTCTCAGGCGAGAAGGAATCCCACTCCAAGGAATCGACCTGGATTCTATGGTCCTCTCTTATCTCTTAGAGCCAAACTGGGGAAAACACAACTTGAACAGGCTGGCCCTCACATATCTCCAGGTTGAGGCCATTCCGTATGCGGAGATCGCCGGGAAAGGAAAAAATGAGGTCACGATCAATGCGGTGGCTGTAGAGAGAGTGGTCCCCTATGCCTGCCAGGATGCAGACCTGGCCCTCCAGCTCAGTTCCCTGCTTTGGCCTAAGGTCAAACAGAACAAACTGGATTCACTCTACCGGGAATTCGAGCTCCCCCTGATCGAGGTGCTGGCAGACATGGAAATGTGGGGAGTGAAAGTCAACACAAAAGCTTTGGGAAGATTATCTGATGAGCTGCAATCTGAGCTCGATCATCTCCGGAAAGAAATCTACAAACTCAGCGGTGAGGAATTCAACATCAACTCCCCTCAACAGCTGGGACACATTCTCTTCGACAAAATGATGCTTCCACCCTCAAGAAAAACTAAAAAAACGAGAAGTTATTCCACGAACATGAGCATCCTCCAGGAGCTCGCCCCCCTTCATCCCATCGCAAAACACACGCTGGAGTTCAGGCAGCTTTCTAAGTTGAAATCGGGCTACGCAGACTCCCTCCCCCTTCTTGTCAATCCAGAAACAGGCAGAATCCACACATCTTACAATCAGACCGTTGCTGCTACCGGAAGGCTTTCAAGCAGTGATCCAAATCTGCAAAACATCCCGGTCAGAGGAGAACTGGGTCAAAGGTTCCGGCAAGCTTTTGTTCCCGACAAAGGCCATCTCCTTCTCTCTGCTGACTATTCACAGATCGAACTCAGAGTCCTCGCACATCTCTCCAACGATCCGGCTTTGATCGAGACCTTCCATCACGACAGAGACGTCCATGCCGAAACCGCTGCCCGTGTTTTCGATGATGCGTCTGCACCGCCCAAGGAGGAACAGAGAAGACGAGCAAAAATCATCAATTTCAGCATGATCTACGGCGCATCAGCCTATTCTCTGGCAAAGGAACTGGAGACCTCCAATTCCGAGGCCCAGAGTTTTATCGACCTCTACTACGCAAAATACCCGAAAGTGCATGAGTTTCTGGAAAACAAGGTCCATGAGGCTCAAGAAAAAGGTTGTTCTGAGACGCTCTTCGGACGGAAACGCCAGGTGCCTGAGCTTCAACAAAAGGAACGGTTTGCCCAGCAGGCCGGCCGCCGAATTGCTCTCAACACTCCCATCCAGGGTACGGCTGCAGATTTGATGAAAAAGGCCATGATCGTCATCTGGCGGGAAATCAAGAAGCAAAAGTTGAAGTCCAAGATGATCCTTCAAGTCCACGATGAGCTGGTGTTTGAAGTCCCGGACACGGAAAAAGATATCTTGGAGCTTCTCGTCAGAGAGAAGATGGAAAATGTCTTTGCTCTGAAAGTTCCCCTAAAGGTTCACTTAGAATGGGGAGTGAACTGGGCTGAAGCCAAATAAGTTGGGGTCGCGTCTTAACATTTAACATTGAGGTGAGAAATGTTAAATGTTAAGATGCGACCCCTATCAATCAATTTGTGCTATCAAAACTGTTTTTTATAGACGCGAAATTTTTTGTAAAGCTTTCCGCCTACTTTTTCCATTTCCGCTCTGATTCTAACGTTCTCTTCAAGCTCATGATGTGTATCCATGAACTCCATGCCAGCTTCCTGAGCAGAGGTCATCATTTTTATCCCCATGATCGCATCGAGCCCTCGCCCACGGTATTTCTCTTTAATGGCACCGATGAGCAGGTCGAGTTGTTTGGTCTTTTTCGCTGCACGCAGAACTTTCAGGAAGCCGAAAGGAAAGAGATGTCCCCTGGCTTTCTGGATGCCCTCAGTCATATCCGGGATGCCAACTACAAAAGATGCCATTTCTCCGTCTATCAAAACAGCCTTTACAAACCGTGGATCGAGAACAGGCATGTACTTGGCTGCAAGGCTCTTCATTTCTTTTTCATTCAAAGGAGTGTATCCATAAATATTGCTGTCCAGATAACATTCGTTCATCAAGCTGAGGACCGGGACGATCCACGGCTTGACCTTCTTTTTCTTCTTGAATTCGAGCATTTCGAAGTTTCCTCTTCTCTTGGCTCTCTCATAAATCCTTGTATAAATTTCTGGCATTTCCTTGGGCACATCGATCTTGTAAACAAAATAATCTACGTCTTTGGCATACCCCTGCTTCTCGACTAATGAAGGCATCCACTCGAAATTATAGTATGTGGCAATGGTGGCACGATTTTCGAATCCTTCAATCAAAAATCCTTCTGGGTCTTGGTCTGAAAATCCATAGGGGCCGACGATTTTCGTCATTCCTTTACCTTTTGCCCAGTCCTCGACTCGATTCAAAAGAGCACGAATAACTTCTTCATCTTCCCATGTTTCCAGACAGCCAAACCGTACGGTTTTCTCATTCCGGTGCTGATTGTAACGAGAGTTGATGATCCCCATGATCCGTCCGACCAGCTCATTCCCACGGAAAGCAAGTAGAATAATCGTGTCACAATAGGAAAAAGCCTCATTTTTCTTTGGATTGAAATAATTCCGTTCATCCATATAAATAGGATGAACCCAATTGTCATGATTCGCATGGATCTTTTCGGGAAGATAAATGAATTTTTTTAAGTCCTTGCGTGTTTTGACTTCTCTAATTTCTATGGTCATCGCTCATTCCCTTGAACCTTATTCTATATTACATTATTGCACAAAAATCAATGAAAAAGGGTACTTGAGTCCCCCTCAAAACGTTTGACTCCATCCTTGCCTTTGATTCTTCAGCTGTTCATATTTCAAAGAACACACTGACTTTATATTTAAACTCCATTAAGGAATATGGAATGTTTAGACCTGTCCCCCAAAAACTCATCCATACAGAGAAATGTTAAATGTTCAAACGCGACCCCTTTTTTATAAACTTGACAACACAGGCGAAGAATGAATAAACTTTATTTTCATTTTTTAAAGTGCAAAGAAGCTGAATGAAGGCCAAGACTTTTGCCCACGGAATCCATCCTCCTGAGTTAAAAAACCTAACGGAAAATAAGGCTATCCAGCCCATGCCTCCTCCTGACAAAGTCATGATCCCTCTCCTCCAGCATTTTGGAAAGCCTGCCGCGTCCTTAGTCCAGAAGGGGGATGAAGTCTTGATGGGACAGAAGATCGGGGAGGGACAGGGTCTCTTCTCTGCGTCCGTTCATTCCAGTGTCTCCGGAAAAGTACTCTCTGTGGATCCTTTCAACCATCCGGGCGGAACTCCTGTTCCTGCAGTCACTATCGCGAATAACGGTGAAGACAACGCCGTTCCGGATAAAAAAAAGATGAAGGATCCCTTCTCCTTCAGTCCGGACGAAATACGTGAAAAAGTCAAGGAGGCGGGAGTGGTCGGCCTGGGAGGAGCCGCATTCCCCACAGTTGTCAAGCTCTCTCCACCCAAAGACAAGCCCATTGATACGGTCATCATAAACGGTTGCGAATGTGAACCTTTATTGACATCCGACTACCGTCTTATGCTGGAATTCCCAGAAGATATTCTCAAGGGAGCCGAGCTGGCACGCATCGCCACAGGAGCGGAACGGATCATCGTGGGCATAGAAGACAATAAGAAAAAAGCCTTCGCGCTTTTCCAGGAAAAAATCCAGGATTACACAGGAGACGTTGTTCTCCTCAAGACAAAATATCCCGAAGGGGCTGAAAAAAACCTGATCCAGGCCACTCTCCACAGAGAAGTCCCTAGAGGCGGGCTACCTTTTGATGTGGGAATCGTCGTCCAGAACGTGGGAACAGCCAAAGCTATCTGGGATGCCGTGAGCAACGGAAAACCTCTCATTGAGAGAGCCATTACAGTCTCGGGCCGAAGCATAGCAGAGCCACAAAATCTTCTTGTCCGTATCGGCACTCCTTTCCAGAGCGTGATTGAGTTCTGTGGAGGTTTGAAAGACGGAAATATTTTGGTCATGGGCGGCCCGATGATGGGCATCGCTCAGTGGTCTCCGGATGTGCCGGTCATCAAAGGGACCTCAGGCATCCTGGCATGGGATTCTCCTGAGCCCGGCATCGAACAGCCCTGCATCCGCTGTGGACGATGCATCGAACACTGTCCGATGGTTCTTGTCCCGACTCAGCTCGCAAAATATATCAAATTTGACAAGCTGGAAGAGGCAGAACACTGGGGAATTCTGGACTGTGTGGAATGCGGGAGTTGCCAGTACATCTGTCCTTCAAAGATTCCTCTGGTCCACTGGATGCGCCTTGGAAAAAATAGAGTGATGAGTGTGAAACAAAAAAAGAGTGCCTGATGACAGATAAGCCTTTTATCCTCCAGTCCTCTCCTCATTTTAGGGATAAAGACTCTGTTCCGAAGATCATGTTCGCCGTGATCGCAAGCCTCGTCCCCGCTGTGTGTGCATCGCTCTACTTCTTCCGGTTCAGGGCACTGCTGCTTCTGCTCACGTGTGTTGTGGCTTGCCTGGCAACGGAAGCGATATTCCTCTGGTTGAGAAAAAAACCTCTCCATCCCTTGCTTGATGGCTCCGCGATCATTACAGGTCTGCTCCTGGCATTGACCCTTCCCCCTTCTCTGTCTCTGGAGATGGCCGTTATCGGGTCAGTCATCGCCATTGCCATAGGAAAACAGGTCTTTGGGGGCTTAGGGTACAATATATTCAACCCCGCTTTAGTCGGAAGGGCCTTCCTCCAGACTGCTTTCCCTGTGGCCATGACGACCTGGATCCCGCCTGTCGCGGAAAAGATCAACACGGCCACTTACGCCACTCCCTTGGGGGACCTGAAGTTCCAGGATGCTGTCGCGCAGGGAATCCTTGCCCCTCTCAAAGCCCTCTTTCTTGGGAATACAGGAGGATCGCTCGGCGAAACCTCTGCCCTGGCTCTGATTATCGGAGGTCTTTTTCTCCTTTTCCGCCGCGTGATCGACTGGCGTATCCCTCTAGGGATCATCCTTTCTTTGACAGTCTTCACAGGCATATTCTGGATTTCAAATCCTGGAAAATATGCCTCTCCTCTTTTTCATATACTGGCAGGAGGACTTCTGCTGGGAGCATTTTTTATGGCCACGGATATGGTGACTTCCCCCATCACACCCCGAGGAACCTGGATCTACGCGACCGGAATAGGGATTGTTGTCGGTCTGGTCCGTCTCTTCGGCGGCTTTCCTGAAGGTGTGATGTACTCTATTCTCTTCATGAACACCTTTGTTCCTCTTCTCAATCGCTACACACGCCCCCGCATTTTGGGAGAAAGGAGAAAGGAATGAGCCTTTATGTTCGGATGGTCGTTGTCCTGACCGTAATCGGGCTCATCTCCGGAAGTTTTTTGGCGACTGTCGGGATGCTGACCGAGGAACGAATTGCACTGAACAAACAGCGAGCCATCGAAGAAGCGATCACTCATGTTATCCCCGATACCGAGAGCAGTGAAATACTGTATGAAGAGAAAGGCCTCGCTATTTATGGAGGAAGGAATGAAGAGGGAGTTCTGATTGGCTTTGGAATTCTCGCCTCCGGCATCGGATTCCAGGATAAAATCAGCTTCATGTTGGGGACGAACACGTCTTTGACAACAATCAAAAGGTTAAAAATCATTGAACAGAAAGAGACCCCAGGGCTGGGAGCCAAGATCGAAGATGAGGATGTTTTCCTCAAGTTCTGGGAAAACAAGGACTGCAGCGAGCCCCTCACCCTCCGCAAGCCTGCGGTCAAAACATCCGAGGAGCTGGGCCCTACGGAAATCAACACGATAACCGGGGCAACGATCTCCTCTGAATCCGTTCTTAAAATTGTCAACAGCTCGCTCGAAAGAGTGAGACAACTTATAAAAGAAGGACACGTCCAAAGCGAGCAACAGGATGTCAACTAAAAGCATCGGGCAAGAATTCACGAAGGGACTATGGGATGAAAATCCCGTCTTTCGTCAACTTCTGGGTCTGTGCCCGACGCTCGCCGTCACAGGGTGGGTGATCAACGGACTGGCCATGGGTCTGGCCACGGCATTTGTCCTGGTACTCAGCTCTCTCGTAGTCGCATCCATAAAAAAATTCATCCCGAACCAGGTCCGGATCGCAAGCTTCATCGTCATCATTGCTTCATTTGTTACTGTGGCAGACCGCATTCTTGCCGCATATTTCCCTGCGATTTCTAAAGAGCTCGGCCCGTATGTGCCCCTTATTGTCGTGAACTGTGTTATCCTGGGCCGCCAGGAAGCCTTTTCTTCCAAAAACTCTGTCAGCCGCTCCTTCATCGACGCGCTGGGTATGAGTTTAGGATTTGTCTTGGCCTTGCTTGCTCTGAGTTCAATACGGGAAATCCTAGGGTCAGGGACATTTTTTGGTTATCAGGTTATGGGCTCTTGGTTCAAGCCGTGGATCATCATGATCCTTCCTGCTGGGGCCTTCCTGACGCTGGGAGTCCTTCTCGGAATCGCTCTGCATATAGAATACAAAATAAAATTGAGGAAATAAGAGTGGAACTTTTGGCCATCTTTATCTCTGCGATACTGGTCAACAACTTTGTCCTGTATTACTTCCTGGGAATATGCCCTTTCCTGGGTGTATCCAAAAAGATCGATTCTGCGCTCTCCATGGGCCTGGCCGTTACTTTTGTCATGACCATTACAGCAGTTGTT
>DAOVAM010000242.1 GCA_030671065.1 Candidatus Aminicenantota bacterium | reverse complement strand
TCCCCCCCCATATAAAATCCAATGACGAAGGCTGCAGAGGCGGAAATGAAGAGCAAAAGAGTCTTGAAAAGATCTTTCATTGTGTCCGTCCTCTAAATTTTTATCTAAAACACGATAAAAAGTCAACAAAATAAATTGGGGTCAGACTTCAGTTGATAGAAAGCATCCCCAAAACCGTGATAACAAGATGTGCAATAAATCAGGCTGAATGCATCGAAAACACGCAGGCTTTGCCCCTTCAAAATCAGTATCCATACTCTGCGAAGGCTTCTGGGTGGAAAAAACCGTTTGAAGGATGAGCGGGCATGGTTCCTCTCCAAACGGGAGAGGAGAGCGAAGCCTGAAACCGAGCATTTTTTGCCTCGCTGGGGTAAAAGATGCGTGTTTTTGAATCCAGAAGTCGGAGCATCAGTTGATTTTTCTCTGTTTTCTGTGTATATTTTTCCTGTACTCCAGCATCCTCAAAATTCGGAACAATGAGAACAAAAACATACCTGCTTTTTCTTTCTCTGTTTATCTGCACTTCTCTTGTTTGGTCTCAAGGAACAAGAAAACCGATCTTTGCTGAAATGTTTTATGAAAAAGATGCAGAGAGGCTTGGCAAACAAATCGACCTCTATCTTCAGAATGTCAAACAGGAAACTCTCCCTTCCGGAGAAATCCTGGCTCTTATCGTCCCACATGCCGGATATGTCTATTCCGGACAAGTGGCCGCCCATGCTTACCGCCTTGTTCAAGCCAAAGACTACAAGACAGTCGTCATCATCGGTCCTTCCCATCGATACGGATTCGAAGGCTGTTCCATTTACTCCAAGGGCGCTTATCAAACACCTTTAGGAACGGTGGAGGTGGATGAAGCGCTGGCTTCGGATCTCTCGAAAGTTTCTGGGTTCGAATATGTGCCTGAAGCCCACCAACAGGAACACTCCATTGAAGTCCAAATCCCTTTCATCCAGAAGACGCTCCCCGATGCAAAAATCGTTCCAGTCGTCATGGGTTTTCAATCCCGAAGGACCATCTCCACCCTGGCCCATGCGTTATCAATCGTCCTGCCCGGGAAAAAAGCTTTGGTCATCGCCTCCACAGATCTGTCTCATCTTCTCTCAAAACAAAAGGCTACTGAAACAGATTCCGAAACGATCTCGCTCATCCAGTCTTTCGAAACAGATTCTCTCATAACAAAACTGGGAAGAGGCGAGAATATCATGTGTGGAGGAGGACCCGTTGTTTCAGCCCTTATCTATACTCAAGGATTCGATGATCCAGGAGTCAAGGTCCTCCAGCGCGCCGACTCCTCCGACGCTGGAGCCCCTCAAACGCAAGTTGTGGGATATTTCGCAGCTGCCCTGTATCATAAAAGTCCGGCAGTGCCATTTCACATGCCCAGGAAAGAGAAAAAAGAACTCCTCAAACTCGCTAAATCAGCCATAGCCTATTTCCTCCAAGAAGAGAAAATCTTGGATTACAAGACACAAGACCCGAATCTGCTGACCCAAAGAGGAGCCTTTGTGACCCTCAAGAATAAAGGCATTTTGAGAGGCTGTATCGGTTTTATTGAGCCTGTTTTCCCTCTGTATGAAACGGTTATCCGGGGTGCCATTTATGCGGCATGCCAAGACTACAGGTTTCCTCCTGTCACTGCTGATGAGCTCAATGATTTAGAGATCGAAATCTCAGTGCTCACTACTCCTGAAAAAATCCGGAATCCTCAAGTGATCGAAGTGGGGAGGCATGGTCTCATCATAGCAAAAGGGGAGAAGAAAGGACTGCTTTTGCCACAGGTAGCCGTAGAGAATGGATGGGGCCTGGAAGAGTTCCTCGAACAAGCCTGTTTGAAGGCCGGGCTCCCCAGGGATGCATGGAAAACTGGAGCAGATATGTACGTCTTTAAAGCCATTGTATTCCGATAACTGGCTCTTCCCTGCGCGAAAAAACTGTCACAAATAATCGATGCAGAGACTTTTAATCTTGAATTTCCAGGAAAGAACGTTTAACATTTGAGCCTATTCCTCAAAGATGAAAAATGCCGCTGTATGAATACAAGTGCCGAAAATGCGCTTCAGTCCTTGAAGTGATACAGAAAGTCAGTGATCCCCCTCTCACCGAGTGTCCGAAATGTGGGGGGAGGCTGAAAAAAGTCCTCTCTGCACCAGCCATTCAATTCAAGGGCAGCGGCTTCTATATTACCGATTACACCAAAAAGAAAAAGCCTGAAAAAGAAGAAAAGCACGAAAAGAAGCCCAAGAAAGAAAAGACAAAAACAGCGAAAAGTAAAGACGATTCTCGGTCTTCTCGCTCTGAATGAATCCTCAATAAAGAAAATAACTCCGTCTTTTCAACTCCCGTCAAAAAGATCTCCTCAATCATCTGTGGATACATCTGTGCTCGCCCATAATCCGCAACATTTTTATATGTCATTCCTGTCTTTTTTTCCTGAGGAATTGACCCTGAGGATAAACCCATCCTTCCATAAGCTTTGTGCCAAAAAGTCCTCCCTCTATCCTTCTCTCTCCTTTGACAAGACCAGCAAGAGCGCATAAAATTGTGTGCATGAAGATTGTCGTCCGAGCACCCAATTGGATCGGGGATTCCGTGCTTGCTCTCTCTGCAATCGAAAGTCTGAGTAAAAACCTCCCAGAAGCTCACATATGGATCGCCTCGGAAGGCTGGGTCAAGGACCTTTTCATCTCTCATGATTTTATCGAAGGGATAATCTCACTTTCAAAGACAAACAGCTTCAAGAACCTGAAGAATTCTGCAAAAAAAATTCAAGCGCAGGACTTCGACACAGGAGTCCTTCTCACGAATTCCTTTGCATCCGCTCTGCTCTTTTTCCTCGCCAAGATTCCAGAGAGATGGGGTTACTCCAGGGATGGACGCGGTCTCCTTCTGACAAAAAGAGTTTCCACAAAAAAACTCAAGAACTCCTGCCACCAGGCAGATTACTACATGGAGCTCATCTCCAGGTTGGGATTTAAATCTTATCCCCCGAAACTCTTTCTTCCCTTGACTCAGGAGGAAAAAAACAAAGCGAGTAAGCTGCTTAGCTCTCTCGAGGTGGATTTAAAGCTTCCCGTAGTCGTACTCCATCCTGGGGCTTCATACGGCCCTTCGAAAAGATGGCCCGCTGAAAGATTTGCGGAGCTCGGAAGCCTCCTTCAAGACCGAAACAAGGCCACTGTTCTGATTACTGGCTCTGCAGATGAAAAGGAATTGGCAGAATCCATTTCGTCCATCATGAAAAATAAAACCATCAACCTGTCAGGGCTAACAAGCTTACGAATGCTTGCGGGCCTGATCAGTCAAGCTGATCTGTTCGTGACCAATGACTCCGGGCCCATACACATGGCCAACGCGTTAATGACCCCTGTTATTGCCGTGTTCGGACCGACGGACCCAAGTGCCACAGGGCCCTACCAGGAGCCGGCTGCCGTTATCAAGAAAGATGTTCCCTGCTGGCCATGCAGCTACAGAGAATGTCCGTTTGACCACAGGTGCATGATGAA